>NZ_JAUBQD010000113.1:10537-10935 GCF_036701085.1 Microcoleus sp. Pol7_A1 | reverse complement strand
CGCTTCGCTTGATAAAACCCTGAAAATCTGGGACATCAAGACAGGCACCAAACTTTTCACCCTCACCGGTCATACTAACTGGGTCAATGCAGTAGCGATCGCACCCGACGGCAAAACCGCGATTTCCGCTTCGCTTGATAACACCCTGAAAATCTGGGATACCAAGACAGGCACCAAACTGTTCACCCTCACCGGTCATACTAGCGGGGTAAGAGCAGTAGCGATCGCACCCGACGGCAAAACCGCGATTTCCGCTTCGCTTGATAAAACCCTGAAAATCTGGGACATCAAGACAGGCACCAAACTTTTCACCCTCACCGGTCATACTAGCTGGGTAAATGCAGTGGATCTCGCACCCGATGGCAAAACCGCGATTTCCGCTTCGCTTGATAACACCC
>NZ_JAUBQD010000113.1:0-10437 GCF_036701085.1 Microcoleus sp. Pol7_A1 | reverse complement strand
TGAAAATCTGGGATATCAAGACAGGGACCGAACTATTAACCCTCATCGGTCATACTAAGGAGGTAACAGCAGTGGATTTCGCATCCGACGGCAAAACTGCGATTTCCGCTTCGCTTGATAAAACCCTGAAAATCTGGGATATCAAGACAGGGACCGAACTATTAACCCTCATCGGTCATACTAAGGAGGTAACAGCAGTGGATCTCGCATCCGACGGCAAAACTGCGATTTCCGCTTCGCTTGATAACACCCTGAAAATCTGGGATATCAAGACAGGGACCGAACTATTAACCCTCACCGGTCATACTAAGGAGGTAACAGCAGTAGGGATCGCACGCGACGGCAAAACTGCGATTTCCGCTTCAGACGATCGCACCCTGAAAATCTGGGATTTGCTAAGCGGCAAGGAAATTGCTAATTTTAGCGGGGATGGTCACTTCACGGGCTGTACAATTTTGCCTGACGGGGTGAGTGTTGTAGCGGGCGATCGATCGGGCCGGGTGCATTTCCTGCGATTGGAGGGAGTTAGCGGCGATCGATAATCGGATTTTTGGGTCGATTCGGGCGATCTAATTTTTTGTGTACCGTCCTGGACGCACTCCCACCAAAGAAACCGGGTTTTTACCGAATCTACGAGATCTAACGAAGTATAGTTGTCAAAAACCCGGTTTCTCGGCCTCCATTGTAAGTCCTAGTGTAGCGAGTTTCTGGGCGATCGAATTTGAGAGAAATGTGCGATCGGGTTTTTGGGTTGATTGGGGCGATCGGATTTTTTGGTTTATGGGTTGATTGGGCGATCAAATTTGAGAGAAATGTGCGATCGACTTTTATTATTCAGAGATAGTATTCGGATCGATCGGCACAATTCCTTCGCTGGCGTAGCGAGTAAAATCCTTAACATTTAGCGTCAAAATATGTGCTCCACCATTTGCTTTCATAATAGCCACAAGACGAGCATCATGTACCTGAACTCCCGAAACTCTGTAGCTAAGCTGCCGCGCATTTAAATTGAATGTTCGAGGCGGGCGGGACGCCCACCCCACAAGAGTTTGATTGTTTTTTGACATACAATTTAAATGCAGAACAGCTTAACAACTAACCTACGCCACTCGGAGTATGTTAAATGCGTATCGGGAAACAACGGAAAAAGACGCTCTATCCGCTGTAACAGGCAATCGGCATCAGCAGGAGTCAACCCAAAGCCATTTTTATCGATCGGGCGAGTAACCACATTCCAAAATTCAACGCAGTTTTGTGATGCTACTTGCAGTTTATATCCATCCTGTCGCAATTTTTTTACGGCAGTTCGGATTACAGGATATAAAGGATGAGAGCGATCGGCAAACCGCAGTAAAATATTCGTATCTACAAGGCATAACATTGCTAAGGGTGCTCCTCGTAGATGCCTTCACGACTTATGGCAAAATCTGATAGCATAGGGACATTTACTCCCATGTTTTTAATGGAATCATCAGCCAATTCATCTAAAATTATTTCAAACTCGCTATCGCTAATTTCTGCCTCAGAATCACTTACTCTTGATAACAGACCGGGCCCTGACTTCCAAGTTAGAAAATCAACAAAATTAAGAACAACTTCTAGCTGCGGTTTACCTAAATAACGCAGCTTACTTACAATGCTTTCAATTACAGCTTCCATATATTTATAATTGAGCTTTAATTGTGATTAATTTCAGGAAATTATAGCAAAAATATCAAATTTTGTCAAATTTACCCAACTGCGAGAGAAGGGGAAGGGATCTCGGCTTTTAGGGAAAGGGGCGATCGAATCTTCAACCCGTCGGGTGGGCTTTGAGGAAGGCCCAAAAAGTTAAATTTAAATGCAGAACACCCGATCAATCAACCCTTGACTCATCCAATCCCAGCGGCACAAAATATTGACTGTAAACCACACTATCCGATGCCCAAAGCGGCCGCCAATAAACATTTTGCATTACCGCCTTCTCCCCATCACCCTCAGCAGGCCACTGAAAACTGACGATCGCAATATTGCTATATCCCACAATCTCATCACCCTCTTGCAGCCAGCGATTGCGCCACAACAGCGATATAAAATTCCACAACCTACGCAGCACTGACAATCGTTTATCTGTATGCGATCTATTTGACGCAGTTCCCTTCTCTAGCTGCAAAAACATCCGAGCTTTTTGTCGTTTTATCCAGTCAACCCGATAGCCCCAATCAGGCAGAGATTGTCTATTTCTGACAGCAGCCGCCAAAGCTTTCTTTCTGCCACCCCTCGAAATCTTAATTAATTCCAGCGGCTCATTCCATCCCAAACATTCGTGCGCTCGCTCAGGAAGCAGCGACTTAATCTTAGTATGAATTAAATGCGTTTTCCACTCCTCATTGATAAAAGCACTAGCAGTCAACTGCGCCAACACAGAAGATTGACAATTTGATTTATAGTTCGCCCCCTTCAAAAGCTCAATATTCGATCGAGAATCGCCAAAATGACAATCAGACCAATAACTCAGTCGCACAGCAGCAGCATAGTGAATATCCCCCGTCAACAGAATCACCCGATCGCGCTGTTTAAACAATTCCGACAACAGCTTCACAAAAGCCAACTCATGAAAATTCCAAGCATCCCCCGCATCACTATTAAAAACCTTCCCCTGTTCCACATCCCACTTTTGCACCACATCAATAATCCACAAACCCACCAAATTTGTCGGCACAACCACCAGCGTCGCCTCAATCTCAAACTCCCCAGTTTTATTCAGCAAATCAGTCTCCTTCAAAGGTTTCTGAATTTGCTCCTCAAAACCTTTGTGAGTCAAAAGCATCGGCGGATCGATCGCGCTTTTCACCGGATACCCCCGCCAACTCCGCGTATCCAGCACAATCACCTCGTGCTTAAAACTTCTCACAGTAAAATGCCAATTCAAAACCTCACTTACACCCTCGCCATCCCGATCCAAAATAAAAACATCTTCATCTAATTTCAACTTAGGCAAATGAGTTTTCGGATCGAGCCCTGGAATTCCCAAATACGAAGCCGCCTCCTCCCAAGCAGAAACATCAGTCCCCCCCGAATTCGACCATTTTTCAGCAGTTGTTAATAATTTATCTCCCGGTTTTTCGCGATCGAACTGTGCGGGCGTATTTCCCCAAGCCTGAAACACAGCGTAAGCCAGCAAAGCATTCTGCACCACGCGGCGGCCCAGCGGCTTCCCCAGCACCCGGTAACACCATTCTCGATTCAAATACAAATCGTCACTAACATCATGGTCATCGCAAATCATATAAGTAGGAATATTCGCTAGCGCCCTCCTCACCCTCCACAAGTTGCGAGCAAAACCGTCAAGTTCAACAACTTCTTTATCCCAGACTTTTGCCTGCTTAGAATTTGGGCAAATATCCTTACCCTTCGGAAAACGCTCGCACCAAAGTACCGGCGACCAAACTAACAAATACATCGCATAATATTCGCCCAAGCTAAACAAGTGACTTTTAGCATTGTTGGGTTTATTCACCAACATCGCCGTAAAGCCGCCAAAATCTCTGGCAATATCGCTGCGAGTCCCCGGCTGTAACTCAATTGGTTTTTTGGACTCATACTTAGCATCAGAGGGTTTCTGAATAGGTGACTCTCTAAAAATTTCCCTCTCTTGGCCAACTGTATTTTCGTTTTCCGCATTTTTAGGTATACTGATACACAAATTCTTTTTAATTTGGGCATCATCCATCAGGGGTAAACTCTCTTCCCAGCCTAACAGGGTATCGCCAGCATCAGTCAAAGCCCACAGCATCGCATCGGCAACGTCGTCGCCGTAAATTTGGTCACCCGTTAAAAACAGTTGGTGGGGCCTGCTATTTGCCGTACTTGCAAACTGTTCGATCGAATTATCCAAGATTGGCAGGGCATCTCTGCCGTCTCCGTGGGGCTTGCGACAAGAACCGTGAACGATACGCAAATAGTTTAAATCGTTCGGCGGCAGGGCAAAAGTGGGCAACTGGTGAGCGAAATAACTGATCGTCTCCCGTCCCAAAGCCGACCAATCAGGGGACGCCGGCCACAGGCAAGAAATGAGATTTTCTTTCTCATTTTCTGGGACTGCAACCCCCGACGGCGACTCGCGACTCCCAGCAAATTCGATGTCATAAGCATAAATTTGCCCGGATGTCAAGACGTTGCCGTCGATCGGTTTAGCCGTCACCGCCACTACGTGCAGGTATTTGCCGAGCTGCACGGTAGAGTTCGCACCTTGGAGTAACGGCAGCCCGACAATTTCGCCGGTTCCGCCCTCTGTCGAATAAACCTTGAGTTCGACTTGGCGGGGTGCTTTCAGAGCCAGCCAAACAGTCACGGCCCGACTTTCAGTCCGGCGCAAAATCGGACCCGCAAGGATGAGCGGCAAATGATGAATTCGATGACTTAATGGCGTCCACGACATAGGATTTAAAAAATAAAAATTCAATCAGGGGTTTTCTAGCAATGAAATTTCAGGCGATCGAGCATCTGTAATCCGCTTAATTAATGCTAAGTCTGCCAACCCCAGTCTGCAAAATTGTAACAATTCATTAAGTAAAATTAATAATCAACCATGCTACAAGAAGAAAAATTACAGCAGTTCCTAGATTCAGCCCCGCAGCCGCCAGCAATTAAAACATCAGAACCCGCCGGGCGGCCCAACAGTCCGCCGCTCTACTCTTCACCTTTAGATCGGGCGATCGACCGCCACCCCCTCACCGTGGCTCCAGAAACCCCGATCGCCCAAGTGTTGGCTTTGATGAACCCGATGCGTGTCTCCTGTCGGCTTTATGGCGAAAAACCACACGCTCTTCCGAGTCCGACCAAGCGCAGTTGCGTGTTAGTCGTGGAAGATAATCGGCCCATAGGCATTTTTACAGAACGAGATATCGTCAAACTAACTACCGTAGCAGCTTGTGCGGTAGGACTGACAATTGCTGACGTAATGACTCGATCGCCCATTACCCTCAAACAATCCGAGTCTCAAGATATTTTCACAGCTATATTCACGTTGCGCCAGCATCAGATTCGGCATTTGCCCGTAGTGGACGAAGACTCGCGACTTCTCGGCATCATCACCCGCGAAGCCATTCACGAAGCCCTGCAACCGGTTAACTTGCTAACCAATTTGCGCTGTGCAGCAGATGTCATGACTAAAGATGTCATTTCAGCCCCAAAAACTGCTTCAGCCCTCGATTTAGCCGAACTAATGGTCAAGTATCGAGTTAGTTGCGTCGTCATTGTCGAAGAGCAAACTCAGCATCCACAGCGGGCGATCGCACCAATAGAAAATTACCAAATTCCGATCGGCATTGTCACCGAGCGGGATATTGTGCAGTTTCACGCGCTCGAATTAAACCTCTCGGAAATCCCGGCAGCAAGGGTCATGAGTGCGCCTTTATTTTGCATATCTCCCGCCGATTCCCTCTGGAGTGCCCATCAGTCGATGCAGCGGCACTGTCTCCGCCGTTTGGTAGTAGTTGGCAGTCACGGAGAACTTTTGGGCGTTGTCTCTGTGACAAGTTTGCCGCAAGTTTTTAACCAATCAGAAATGTACGGGACGATCGAGCTTTTGCAGCAAGCAGTTGACGATCGAGCCTCTCAATTGCAGGAAGCCAACGAACTTTTGCAGCAAGAAATTTTAGAGCGGCAGCGGGCCCAAGAAGCCCTGCGCCAAGCTCATGACGATTTAAAAAAACAAGTTGAAGAACGCACCGCTCAACTTTTAGAATCAAATGAATTGTTGAGACGGGATATTATCAAGCGCCAGCGAGTCGAAGAAGCGCTGCGGCGAAAGCAAGCTTGCTTGAAAAATCAAGCGCAGCAATTAGAGCAAACTGTACGAAAGTTGCAGCAAACTCAAACTCAATTAGTGCAAACCGAAAAAATGTCTTCTTTGGGACAAATGATTGCCGGTATCGCTCACGAAATTAACAATCCTGTTAATTTTATCTACGGCAATCTTTCCCACGCCAGCCACTACATCAAAGAATTGTTCCAACTGTTGGAACTTTACCAGCAGCACTATTCCGAACCAGTCTCGGAAATTCGGGAAGCAGCAGCACAGATGGAAGTCGATTTTTTGGTAGAAGACTTATCTAAGATCATGTCTTCTATGCAAGTAGGAACAGAGCGCATCCGCCAAATAGTTGTGTCGATGCGCAATTTTTCGCGATCGGATCAATCTAACATCAAGCTCGTTGACATTCACGAGGGACTCGACAGCACTTTGTTAATTTTGCAGCATCGGCTCAAAGCTCACGGCGCACATCCAGCTATTGACATTATTAAAGAATACGGTAATTTGCCCCTAATCGAGTGCTGTGGCGGTCAGATCAATCAGGTGTTCATGAATATTATCGGCAATGCTATTGATGCTTTGGATGAAGAAATTCAGAAAGGGGAATGGGCGAGGAGAGATGGGAAAAATTTACCCCCGTCAAATCCTAGTTCTCCAGTGACTTCTCCCACGATTACAATTCGCACTGAAGTTGTTGGCGGCGATTTTGTGGCGATCCGCATTTCCGACAACGGGCGGGGCATACCGGAGGAGATTCGCCGCCAATTATTTGACCCGTTTTTTACTACCAAACCAGTAGGCAAGGGCACTGGGTTGGGACTGTCGATTTCTTACCATTTAGTTGTGGAACAGCACGGGGGGCGGCTCGATTGCGTTTCAGAAGCTGGACGGGGCACTGAGTTTGCGATCGAGATTCCGATCGTCAGTTGTCATTAGTCATCGGATTGAAGAATTGAAGAATTGAAGAAATGGAAATGACTGATGAAACTCGTGGTTTGGATCGCGGGCATACAGTTGCATTCTTTTTTTAAACTGGTATCAGTAGGTGCGATTCGTTTACCCGAAACCCGAAAGGGAGGATGGCTAGCAAAGATGGGGTAAACCCAATCAAGGGTTGGATCTCGCACTTTAATCCCATAAATGATAACTTACTATTCATGCAGGTGAGGAAACCTAGCCGAGCAACTAGCTAGGGTTTGCTGAATAAAGATAACAAATCGATCGCTCCGGCTTCCCCAAGAAGTTAAAAACCCTAGTAATAGCGGTTAAGTAAAATCAAACCCTATATACAGGGTACGAGCGTCGGCAAACGCTTGAATATCCGAACGAACTGGTAGGGTGACTGGGTGGTCAAATGCCAGAATTCTTGGTAAGATAGCTCAAAACTCGTGCA
Organism: Microcoleus sp. Pol7_A1; assembly: GCF_036701085.1. Classification (NCBI taxonomy): domain Bacteria; kingdom Bacillati; phylum Cyanobacteriota; class Cyanophyceae; order Oscillatoriales; family Microcoleaceae; genus Microcoleus; species Microcoleus sp. Pol7_A1. The sequence goes on along the minus strand of NZ_JAUBQD010000113.1, from coordinate 3,247 downwards.
TCTCCAAGGGCGATCGTGTACCGAAAAGCTGAACAAGTTAAGGGCCCAGCAGCAGAATTTGAACTCCCCTTCGGGGCAAGGTTGGCAACAGATAACCGTTGGGTGCTGATGGCCCAACTAATCCCGGGCGTCAGAATTTGAAGCCGAATATGCTCAAAACTTCACCACAGAAATGGGTCCACCACCTAAATCATTTCGGCTCGCCTTAGGGGTCTTAATTATTAAGAAAAAATTGGGAACTAGCTCCGCGTGAAACCGTAGAAGAAATCAGGAAACACCCTTACCTGCAATACTTTATAAGTCAATCATCTACAGCAATGAAGCGCCATTCGATCCATCCTTATTAGTACACTTCCGACAAAGAATCAGCGCTGAAATCGTCAACAAAATCAACGCGGAAGTGGTGAGGAGATTGCGGTTAGGAACCAGCTCAGATGAGGAAAAAAAATCCCGATCGAGAAAGCGACGCGCCTAAAAATCAAGGAAAATTAATCCGCTTATGCCACTTGCGCTCCAGCCGATATTAGTTATCCAACGGACTTCTCACTCTTAAATAAAGCAAGAGAACACACGGAAAAAATCATAGACATCCTCTATAAAACGCTGAACGTTCTAGTTCTGAACAAACCGAGAACCTATCGCAAGATCGCCAGAAAAGACTACTTAGAAGTTGCCAAACAAAGACGACCTTCCCGGAAACAGAAAAGGAAAGCTCTGAAAAAACAACTCCAGTATGTCAAAAGAAATCTCTCTCACATTTCACGGTTAATCGAGTTAGGAGCCTCCCTGGAAAGTCTCAGTAAAAAACAATATAAGACCTTGCTAGTAGTGTCCGAAGTCTACGGCAACAATTGTGGTTGTGGCACAATCACCAACAAAGTATTGCCGACAGGATTGTAAGTTTAAGCCAACCTCAGATTCGTCCCATAGTCGCGAGGAAAAGCAGGAAATCAGTAGAGTTTCGAGCTAAGCTTTCAGCGAGTTGCTTTGAGGGATAGGTGATTTTACATCGAATCAGTTGGGATAATTTTAACGAATCGGGAGACTTCAAAGCTCAAATAGACGCTTATCACAAATTTACTGGTTATTACCCAGAATCCGTCCATGTCGATAAAATTTATCGGACAAAAGATAACCGAGCATGGTGCAAAGAAAGAGGCATTAGAATTAGTGGACAGGCTTTAGACAGACCTCCACTCCAGGTGAGCAAAGAAAAAAAGAGACAAGCCAAAGAAGATGAGAAAATTCGCAATGCAATTGAGGGAAAATTTGGACAAGGCAAAAGAAAGTTTAGTCTCGATCGAGTAATGACAAAACTTGCTAATACTTCACAGGCTGCGATTGCTATTACTTTTTTAGTCATGAATCTTTCTACCTGGTTAAGACGGGTTTTTTGTGCCATTTTTTATCAAAAAATTAAAATAATACCTGTTAACCAAGTGATGAGTATCAAAAGCTATCAATTGCTAAATTATATACAAATTAAACTTATATTAGAGGAAGCTTAATATAGAGGAGCGATCTCGATCGAACTTTTCCTTTACTTATTCAGCAAGCCCTAAGTATATGGAAATAAACATAGCCTGAGGGAGGCCGGGTTTTGCATTAATAATAAACTGGCTGCTAGTATAGATCATTGCCTTACCCGCCCCTAGGATATTTTATTTTTTGTCGCGTCTGCCTACTTGTTAACTAATAACTTTTGAGGAAAGCCGCTTCTTCTCAATATATTGTTGGTGGTAATCCTCTGCCATATAAAATTCACCAGCAGGTTTGATTTCGGTGGCAATGTCTTTGTCGTATTTACCGGAAATTTGCAATTTTTGTTTGGAGGCGCGAGCCGCTTTTTCTTGTTCGGAATTGTGATAAAAAATCACAGACCTGTACTGTTCGCCTCTGTCGGGGCCTTGGCGATTGATTTGGGTAGGATCGTGACAGTTCCAGAATACATCTAGCAGTGCTTCGTAACTCACTTGCGATCGATCGTACTCTAGCAGCACAGATTCAGCGTGACCGGTGACTCTGGCGCAAACATCCAGGTAGCAGGGATTGGGCCAATGACCTCCTGTGTAGCCCGCAGCAGTCGAGACAACACCCGCAACGGCGCGAAACTTGTGTTCAACTCCCCAAAAACAACCGGCGGCAAATGTGGCTTTTTCCATTGTGTTACTCATCGTATTGCGCTCAAACTTGGGAATAAATTATGCTTGACATATTCCCATCAGTGTGCATTCCCAAACCAATCGCGGCTGTACGTAGTTTAGCAAATATTGCCGCGCTTTTTCCAAGGGTTCTAAGGGCGATCGACTAATTCCCCCTGCCAAAAATTGCTGCCAGTAACAGTGCTGTAAATAATCAATTAACCACAACTGAGATTCAGTATCTAAAGTTTTATCAATTTCCTTGGCTAATTCCAAAGCAGACCGCAGATTTTGAGGCAACTGCTTCACCTTTTGCAGCAAATCATCGGGTATTGATTGCAGTTGCTGCCAAATAGAAATTGCCTCGCCAGGACTTCCCTGAGCCATCCCCATTACCTCGGGATGGGATAAAATCTCCGCGAATCCCGCTTGCTGCAAAACTTGTGCCATTGCTTCGGAATTCAGCCGAGAAAACTGGATTTTTTGACAGCGGGAAATCAAAGTGGGCAACAAAGCTTCCACTGTCGGAGCAATTAAAACGAGCGCTGCTTTTCCCGGTTCTTCCAATGTCTTTAACAAGCCGTTAGCGGCTCCCTCGCCCATTGTTTCTGCTTGTTCCAAAACTACGAATGAACGCGCCGCTTCAAGCGGCGGTCGGCTGAGAAATTCACCGATTTCTCGAACTTGTTCTAAGCGAATTTGTGGCGGTGCTTTACGCTTTAAACCGGCTTCCTCTGCTTCCTTTGGCGACAGCCGTTTGCCTTGGTTCATGTAAGTTGGTTCTACCCAGAGCAAGTCTGGATGATTTCGCTGCCGCACGCGATTTTGCACGGAGGCTATTAGTCTGGTTTCGGGAAGATTGGCTGAGAATAAAAGCTCAATGAAACACTGAGCTGCTAAACTTTTGCCGATGCCGTTAGAGCCGATAAATAAATAACCAGGAGCAATTCGGTTTCGCTCGACTGCTTGAGTTAGCAATTCTACTGCTCGCTCTTGTCCGATTAATGATGTAAAATAATCCATGTTTGCGGAAGAAGGAAGAAGGAAGAAGGAAGAAGGAAGAAGGAAGAAGGAAGAAGGAAGAAGGAAGAAGGAAGAAGGAAGAA
>NZ_JAUBQD010000112.1:0-10936 GCF_036701085.1 Microcoleus sp. Pol7_A1 | reverse complement strand
GTTTATTCAGGAAGTCGCACCTTAGTTTATCGGGCAGTCCGTACATCAGACCAATTACCTGTCGTCATCAAACTGCTCAAAAATGACTATCCCACCTTTAGCGAATTGGTACAGTTTCGCAATCAATATACTATTGCCAAAAATCTCAACTCACCCCTAATTGTCCAAACCTATAGCTTGTCACCATATCAAAATGGTTATGCGTTAGTGATGGAAGACTTTGAGGGGATCTCTCTTCAGGAATGGGGGGTGAAAAGGAAAAATTTACTCTCTTTGAGAGAGTTTTTGTCAATCGCGATCGCACTGTGCAATATCTTAGATATATTGTATCGCCATCGGATCATTCACAAAGACATCAAACCCAGCAATATCTTAATTAATCCCGAAACAAAACAAGTCAAATTAATTGACTTTAGTATCGCCTCTTTACTTCCAAGAGAAACCCAAACACTCATCAATCCTAATGTGTTAGAAGGGACACTAGCTTACATTTCCCCAGAACAAACCGGCCGAATGAATCGGGGGATTGACTATCGGACTGACTTTTATTCTTTAGGTGTCACCTTCTACGAATTACTGACAGGGAAATTACCATTTCAATCAAATGACCTGATGGAGTTAGTACATGGTCATATTGCCAAAGCAGCACCCTTAGTACAGGAAATTAATTCACAAATTCCGTCTGTACTCTCAGATATTGTCAACAAATTGATGGCAAAGAATGCCGAATCCAGATATCAAAGTGCTTTGGGACTGAAATATGATTTAGAAAAGTGTTTAGATCGACTACAAGAAACCGGTAGGATTGAGAGCTTTGAGATTCCACAGAGGGATGTATGCGATCGCTTTCTCATCCCCGACAAACTCTATGGACGAGAAACCGAAGTAAAAGCACTACTCCAAGCCTTTGAGCGAGTCAGTCAAGGAACCACAGAAATGATGCTAGTCGCTGGTTTTTCGGGGATTGGAAAAACAGCAGTTGTCAACGAAGTGCATAAACCCATTGTTCGCCAACGCGGTTATTTCATTAAAGGCAAATACGATCAATTTCAGCGCAACATTCCTTTGAGTGCATTTGTGCAAGCATTCCGGGATTTAATGGGGCAATTGTTAACCGAAAGCGAGGCTCAAATCCAAGAATGGAAAAATAAGATATTATCAGCAGTTGGAGAAAATGGACAGGTAATTATTGAAGTCATCCCCGAATTATCAAGAATCATCGGTCAACAACCACCGACTCCAGAATTATCAGGAACAGCCGCCCAAAATCGATTTAATTTATTATTTCAAAAATTTACCAAAGTTTTTGCCAGTGCTGAACATCCCTTAGTCATATTTTTAGATGACTTGCAATGGGCAGATTTGGCATCTCTGAACTTAATGCAGATATTAATGGCTGATACAAGTCATCTTTTTATTATTGGAGCCTATCGCGATAACGAAGTTAATCCGGGACATCCCTTAATGTTGACCTTGGGTGAGATGCAAAAAACACTCTTCACAATTAATACAATTACCTTAACACCCTTGAGTCAATTACAAGTCAATCAATTAGTAGCTGATACGTTAAAATGTTCCGAAAAGTTAGCATTGCCCCTGACTCAATTAGTTTTTCAGAAAACTCAAGGAAATCCTTTTTTTGCGACACAGTTTCTCAAAGCATTGTATCAAGATGGATTCATTCAATTTGATTTTGAGTTGGGTGCTTGGCAATGCGATATTGCTCAGGTACGTCGGCAAGCACTGACCTCGGATGTGGTGGAGTTTATGGCATTACAATTGCAAAAATTGCCAGCCGAGACTCAAGAAGTGTTAAAATTAGCAGCTTGTATTGGCAATCAATTCGATCTGACAACTTTAGGAATTGTTTGGGAACACTCAGAGGTAGAAACGGCGGCAAGTTTATGGAAAGCCTTACAAGAATGGCTAGTTTTACCGATTAGTGATATTTATAAATTCTATGTTGGGGAAAAAACTCAAGCAGTTTCTCAAGAAAATCAAGAAACTGTTGCCTACAAATTTTTACATGACCGAGTACAACAAGCAAGCTATTCTCTGATTCCCTCAAACCAAAAACAAGCAACTCATCTCAAAATCGGACAATTACTCCAACAAAGCTTATCCGAAATAGAGAAAGAGGAAAAGCTATTTGATATTGTCGGCCATTTGAATTTAGGAATTGAGTTAATGACTCAACCTAGCGATCGCCAAGCATTAGCTCAACTAAATTTACAAGCGGGAGTGAAGGCGAGAAATTCCACAGCTTACGCCGCAGCAAGAGTTTATTTACAAACAGGAATTGAGTTACTGACAGCTAACTGCTGGCAACATCAGTATCAATTAACTTTGAATCTGTATGTTGCATCGGCTGAAGTTGCTTATTTGAATGGTGATTTTGAAGAAATGGAACAGATGGCAGCACTGGTGTTGCGATCGGCTCAAACCATATTAGATCGAGTGAAAATTTATCAGATCCAAATCAGCGCACTGACAGCCCAGAGTCAGATGTTAGAAGCAATATCTGTCGGCAAAAATGCGCTGGTAGAATTGGGGGTTGAGTTCTCATCTGAACCTGATGAAGCCTTGACAGGCAAAGCACTACAAACCCTTGGCGATCGCCTTCAGCGCAAACAGATTTCAGAACTGATTAACCTCCCTGCGATGAGCGACTCAGAGACAATTGCAGCGATGCAACTATTAGCCATGTTGTTTTCAGCGATTTTTGCAGGGTGTCCTGCCTTGCTACCTCTGTATTGCTCCACAATGGTGAGTCTATCTCTCCAATTTGGAAATGCGCCTGCATCAACAATCGGATATGTAGGTTACGGCATGGTGTTGTCTTCTTTTTTAGGAGAAGTAAAAACAGGTTATGACTTTGGGCGACTAGCACTGAGCTTAGTCAATGAGTTGAATGTACGGGAATTTAAGTCCTCAGCTTTACTTTTTTTTGGCGCTTTTCTCCAGCATCGTCAAGAAACACTAAGGTCAGCAATACTAACGCTCAAAGATAGCTATCTAGCGGGGATGGAAACAGGTGATTTCCTCAATGCTGGCTACAGTATCGCTATTTGTTTTTACGATCATCTATTCGGTGGAGTGGCCCTGGACGATTGGGCACTAGAAATAGAAAATTACTGTGTTGTATTAGCAACTCTGAAGCAAGATTCTCCTCTGGCTTACCTAAAGGCAACACAACAGACGGTGCAGAACTTGACAGAAGTTGTCAAGCAACCGGATTTATTAATCGGTACTGCCTACGATGAAACGGTGATGTTTCCTAAGCAGTATCAAAATAACGAACTCACTGTCCTTGCTGTTGTTTATATCTATAAACTGATGCTTGCCTATATTTTTGGCAACTACACCAATGCCCTAGACTACCTTACCCAAGCTAACCGCTATTTGATGGCAGCAACAGGAATGATTCAAATTCCTGTTTTTCATTTCTATGCTGGGTTAACCTACCTGGCACTATGCTCTATGGAGTCAGAAATTGAGCAAGCAAACACTCTGGTTCTGATGGAAATTCATCAAACGAATATTACTCAATGGGCGCATCATGCCCCCATGAATCACCAACATAAAGTTGACTTGATCGAGGCAGAAAAATGCCGAGTTTTAGGACAAAAAGCAGAAGCAATTGAGTTATACGACAAGGCAATTGCTGGAGCCAAAGCCAACGAATATCTCCAGGAGGAAGCCCTTGCCAATGAACTAGCCGCGAAATTTTATCTCAACTGGGGTAAAGAAAAAATTGCCCAAATCTATATGCAAGAAGCCTACTACTGCTACATTCGTTGGGGAGCAAAAGCTAAAGTCGCCGACTTAGAAAAATGCTATCCTCAACTACTGGCTCCCATCCTCCAGCAAACCCGTTCTCCCCTCTCCCCTCACGAAACTCTCTTCACATTGGGAAGTGTCACCTCCACCTGTTCTCCCACTTCCAGCAGTAGCAGTGTCTCTACAGCTCTAGATTTAGCTGCCATTTTCAAAGCTTCCCAAACTCTTTCTGCCGAAATCGAATTGTCCAAACTGCTTTCATCGTTGCTTTCTATTGTCATCGAAAATGCGGGGGCCGATAAATGCGTGTTAATGCTCTTGCGAGACGAACGCCTGCTGATCGAAGGGTCAATTATCGTGGGGACGGAGCCAGTCGTGTTGCAGGGCTTTCCCATTGAGGACAGTCAGGATATTCCTCTGAAGCTAATTTATAAAGTGAAGCATGAAAGGCAAACTGTTGTGCTGCTGGATGCGACGGCCGATCCGACTTTAGCCAATGACCCGTATATCATTCGTCAGCAGCCTCATAGTATCTTGTGCAGCCCGATTTTACATCAAGGTAAGTTGATGGGCATTTTATATCTAGAAAATACTTTAATAAGGGGGGCATTTACAGGCGATCGCGTCGAACTGCTCAATTTACTCTGCGCTCAAGCGGCTATTTCTTTGGAAAATGCTCGACTTTATCGAAATTCCCAGAACTATGCACAAGAGTTAACACAATCTTTAGCAAAATTGCAGGCTACTGAAACCCGCTTCCAAAATTTGGCGAATAATATCCCGGGGATGGTGTACCAATTTCGTCTGGGGCCAGATGGTTCAATTTCAACACCCTACGTTAGTTCTGGTTGTTTGGACTTGTATGAGGTAGAGCCAGAATTGGTGATGACAGGAAAGTTTAGTCTTTACGATCTGCATCATCCTGACGATAACCCAGCGATTGGAAAAGCAATCGCTTACTCTGCCCAAAATCTGACACCCTTTGAGCAAGAATGGCGTATTATTCTGCTTTCTGGAACCGTGAAATGGATTCAATCTGCTGCTAGACCAGAGCGGCTAGCTGATGGATCGATCCTATGGGATGGGGTGGTGATTGATATTAGCGATCGCAAACACATTGAAGCTGAACAAACCCGCCTGTTGGCAATTCTGGAAAGTACATCTGACTTGATTGGCACTGCCGATCCAACTGGTAGAAATCTTTATCTCAACCGGGCCTGGCGGAATCTTTTAGGTTTAGAAAATGAGGCATTAGCAAAGGGTACTGAAATCTCTAAATATCACCCGGAGTGGGCGCTAGAGATAATTGGAAATCAGGGATTACCCGAAGCTATCCGCTCTGGAATTTGGATGGGTGAGACGGCAGTTTTTGATGGACATGGAGGGGAAATTCCCGTTTCTCAAGTTGTGCTTGCCCACAAATCGAGTGATGGGGAGTTACAGTATTTTTCTACGATTATGAGAGACATCAGCGATCGCAAACAAGCTGAGTCAGCCATCTTGCAAAAATCTCAAGAACTCCAACAAGCTCTACAATCTTTACAACAAGCCCAATTACAAATCGTCCAAAGTGAGAAAATGTCGGCATTGGGTAACTTAGTTGCTGGCGTTGCCCATGAAATTAATAACCCCGTCGGCTTTATTTGGGGCAATTTGAATGAAGCCAAACGCACAGTTCAAGACTTAGTGGAGCATCTCAATCTCTATGGCGATCGCGCCCCGGAAATAGAGATTGCAGACCATGCCGAAGATATCGATTTAGACTATATTATCGAAGATTTGCCCAAAATGATTGACTCGATGCAACTGGGATGCGATCGCATCAAAGATATCAGCACTAGCCTGTGCACGTTTTCGCGAGCTGACAAAGATTACAAAGTTCCTTTTAACATTCACTCTGGCATCGACAGCACGATCTTAATTCTCAAATATCGATTGAAAGCCAACGATGAGCGACCCGCCATTGAAGTAGTGAAAAACTACGGCAATATTCCCGAGATCGAATGCTTCCCCGGACAGCTTAACCAGGTGTTTATGAACATTTTTGCCAATGCGATCGATGCACTGGAAGAATCAAATACTGGTCGAAGTTTTGCAGAAATCAAGGCTAATCCCAACCGCATTACCATTCAAACCTCCTTAGTAGATAACCAGGTCAAAATTAGTATTACTGATAATGGTCGGGGGATGGATGAATCTGTCAAACAAAAAATATTTGACCATTTATTTACGACAAAAGCAGTCGGGAAAGGCACGGGTTTGGGACTGGCGATCGCGCGTCAAATCGTCGTCGAAAAACATAGCGGTTCCCTGAACGTCAACTCTATAATGGGAACAGAAACTGAATTTATCGTCACCTTACCCGCTCACACCTAACAAAAAAGTTAAGACTCTCTCTTCTTCAGGCTCATTTAAGCAAGCACTCGCTCATCAATTATCAAACAACAATAGCCATGAATAACTTTGAGAAAAATAGCGACACTCCTACAAATGTTCAAATTATCAACTATCAGATTATCGAAAGACTTTATTCAGGAAGTCGCACCCTAGTATATCGCGCAGTCCGTACATCAGACCAATTACCTGTCGTCATCAAACTGCTGAAAAATGACTATCCCACCTTTAGCGAGTTGGTACAGTTTCGCAATCAATATACCATTGCCAAAAATCTTGACTCACCCCTAATCGTCCAAACCTATACCCTGGAACCGTATCACAATGGCTATGCCTTAGTCATGGAAGACTTTGGGGGAATTTCTCTGAAAGAATGGGCAATGAAGGGAAATCTACAATCAGTACAGGAGTTTTTAACAATCGCGATCGCACTGTGCAACACCTTATATCTACTCTATCACGAGCGAATTATTCATAAAGACATCAAACCCGCCAATATTTTAATTAATCCTGAAACAAAACAAGTCAAATTAATTGACTTCAGTATTGCCTCTTTGCTACCGCGAGAAACCCAAACCCTCATCAATCCCAATGGGCTGGAAGGGACATTAAGTTATATTTCTCCGGAACAAACAGGCAGAATGAATCGGGGGATTGACTATCGGACTGACTTTTATTCTTTAGGTGTCACCTTCTACGAATTACTGACAGGGAAATTACCATTTCAATCAAATGACCTGATGGAGTTAGTACATGGTCATATTGCCAAAGCAGCACCCTTAGTACAGGAAATTAATTCACAAATTCCGTCTGTACTCTCAGATATTGTCAACAAATTGATGGCAAAGAATGCCGAATCCAGATATCAAAGTGCTTTGGGACTGAAATATGATTTAGAGAATTGTTTAACTCAGTTACAAGTTACGGGTTCGATTGAGAGCTTTGAGATTGCACAGAGGGATGTATGCGATCGCTTCCTCATCCCCGACAAACTCTATGGACGAGAAACCGAAGTAAAAACCCTACTCCAAGCCTTTGAGCGAGTCAGTCAAGAAGCCACAGAAATGATGCTAGTCGCTGGTTTTTCGGGGATTGGAAAAACAGCCGTTGTCAACGAAGTGCATAAACCAATTGTGCGCCAGCGCGGTTATTTCATTAAAGGCAAATACGACCAATTTCAACGAAATATTCCCTTCTCTGCTTTTGTGCAAGCATTTCGAGATTTGATCGGACAATTGTTAACCGAAAGCGATCTCCAACTAGAGCAATGGAAAAGCCAAATATTATCAGCGGTGGGAGAAAATGGACAGGTAATTATTGAAGTCATCCCGGAATTAGAAATAATTATTGGTCAACAACCACCTGCTACAGAATTATCAGGAACAGCGGCCCAAAATAGATTTAATTTATTGTTTCAAAAATTCACCCAAGTCTTTACCAGTGCTGAACATCCATTGGTGATGTTTTTAGATGATTTGCAATGGGCAGATTCAGCATCGCTGAAGTTAATGGAGCTATTAATAGCTGAAACAGGTCATCTTTTATTAATAGGTGCGTACCGCGATAACGAAGTTAATCCAGCACATCCATTAATCTTGACCTTGAGTGAGATTCAAAAAAACCAAGCAACGATTAACACGATTACTTTAGCGCCATTGAGTCAAGTCAAAGTAAATCAATTAGTGGCTGACACACTGAAATGTCCAGAAACTTTGGCATTACCTCTTTCTCAATTAATCTCTCAAAAAACTCAAGGAAATCCGTTTTTCGCTACCCAGTTTCTCAAAGCATTACATCAAGATCGACTGATTCAATTCACGCCCCCAACCCCCCCTTACCAAGGGGGGGCTACGGGGGGGTGGCAATGTGACATTGCACAAGTGACGACTCAAGCAGTTACAGATGACGTGGTTGCTTTTATGGCAGTTCAATTACGAAAACTGCCACAATTAACTCAAAATGTATTGCAGTTAGCGGCTTGTATTGGTAATCAGTTTGATTTAGCAACTTTGGCAATTGTTTCAGAACAATCGGAAATCGAAACGGCTGCGGATTTATGGAAAGCGTTACAAGAAGGGCTAATTTTACCGCTGAGCGATGTTTATAAGTTTTATCAGAGAGAAGAAAATGAGAGATTGGTAGTGTCAAATCAAAATACCAGTCAACAAATAGCCAAATATAGATTTTTACATGACCGAGTACAGCAAGCTGCTTACTCATTGATTCCCAGTCATCAAAAAACAGCAACTCATCTGAAAATCGGACAATTACTTGAACAAAATTTCTCCGAGCTAGAGCGTGAGGAAAAACTGTTCGATCTGGTCGGGCATTTAAACCAAGGAATTGAGTTAATAACCCAACCGCAAGAACGAGAAGCCTTAGCTCAACTTAACTTAAAAGCGGGTACTAAAGCCAGAAATTCTACAGCATATAGTGCGGCAAGAGTTTATTTGCAAACAGGGATTGAAATACTGACAGCCAACTGCTGGCAAGATCAATATGAATTGACTCTGAATCTCCATGTTGCTGCTACCGAAGCTGCTTATTTGAATGCTGATTTTGATGGCATGGAAAAAATAGCAGCATTGGTGTTACAAAAAGCTGAGACGATTTTAGACAAAATCAAAATTTACCAAATTCAAATCGTCGCCCAGACAGCCCAGGGCAAGATGTTAGAAGCAATTGCAGTCGGAAGAGATGCACTCTTGCAATTGGGGGTTGAACTCCCCATTGCACCTGACGAAGCCAAAATTGCTAAAGCCCTACAAACCGTAGCTAGTCTTCAAGGTGATAGAGGAATTGAGGAATTAGTCGATCTACCTGTAATGAGCGATCGCCACACTCAGGCAGCTATGCAACTCTTAGGATTATTATTTTCATCGATTCTACCGGCAATGCCGGGATTACTGCCCATACTGAGCGCGACGATGGTGAGTTTATCACTCCAGTTTGGCAATGCACCAGGCTCGACTGTAGGGTATGCGATTCACAGTATGGTGTTGTGTGCTTTTGTGGGAGAAGTGAAATCAGGGTATAGCTTTGGGCGATTAGCAATGAACTTGCTGGATCAATTTAATGTCGGGGAATTCAAGTCTAAAGTTCTACTGCTGTTTTCTGTCTGGGTTCAACATCATCAAGAATCGCTCATGGTAACAACACTGACGATGAAAGATGGCTATGCAACTGGTATAGAAACTGGTGATTTTCTCAACGCTGGCTATAACTCGCTTAATTACTTTATCGCCAAATTTTTTGCTGGGTTAGAACTGGACATTTGGGAACAGGAAATAGCAGATTACAGGGCTGTCTTAGTGCAGATAAAACAACATTCTGCCCTGACTTATTGGGATATGACGCAGCAAACTGTAGATAACTTGAAGGAAGCCCGGATTCTGTCAGATTGCTTAGTTGGCAGTGCCTATGATGAAACTGTGATGATTCCTAAGCACCATCAGGAGAAGGATCTTAGTGCGATCGCTCTTGCTTACACTTACAAACTGATGCTGGCATACTTTTCTGGTAACTACACCTCTGCCCTAGAATATAGTACCCAAGCGAAACCGTATTTAATGGCACTATCAGGGATGATTTCTATTCCCATTTTCCATTTCTATACAGCTCTGACGCATTTGGCACTCTTCCCCACGCAGCCAGAGTCAGAGCAAGGCGAATTTTTGTCTTTGGCCCAAACCCATCAAACCACTTTGCAACAGTGGGCGCAGAATGCTCCCATGAATCATCAGCATAAATGGTATTTAGTTGAGGCAGAAAAACATCGAGTTTTAGGCAATAAAGCCGAAGCAATTGAACATTACGATCGCGCCATTTCAGGAGCCAAAGCCAACGAATACATCCAAGAAGAAGCACTGGCCAATGAACTAGCCGCCAAATTTTACCTCGACTGGGGTAAAGTACGCATTGCCCAGGAATACATAACGAACGCCTACTATGGCTATGCTCGTTGGGGCGCTAAAGCCAAAGTTGCCGACTTAGAACGACGCTATCAGCAACTTCTCGCCCCTATCCTCCAGCAAACTCGTTCTCCCCTCTCCACTCAAGAAACTATCTTCTCATTGGGGAGTAGTTCCACCAGTTCTCCCAGTTCCAGCAGTAGCAGTGTCTCTGCTACTTTGGATTTAGCCGCCATTCTCGAAGCTTCCCAAACTATCTCAGGCGAAATCGAACTGTCCAAACTGCTTTCATCGTTGCTTGAGATCGTCATCGAAAATGCGGGAGCAGATAAGTGTGTGTTAATGCTCTTGCGAGACGATCGCCTATCGATCGAAGGGTCAATTATCAATGGGACGGAGCCAGTTGTGTTGCAGCGCCTTCCCATTGAAGACAGTCAGGATATTCCTTTGAAGCTGATTTACAAAGTCAAGCGCAACAGGCAGACTACTATGTTGCTGGATGCGACGGCCGATCCGACCTTAGCCAATGACCCGTATATCATTCGTCAGCAGCCTCATAGTATCTTGTGCAGCCCGATTTTGCATCAGGGCAAGTTGATGGGCATTTTATATCTAGAAAATAATTTAGCGAGGGGGGCATTTACAAGCGATCGCATCGAACTGCTCAATTTACTCTGCGCTCAGGCGGCAATTTCTCTGGAAAATGCCCGACTTTATGAGCAGTCACAAACCTATTCCCAACAGCTAGAGCACTCGCTTGAAAACTTGAGTGCTAGTAACTCTCGCTTCCATAACCTGGTAGACAATGTGCCTGGGGTAGTTTATCAATATCGCATGAGTGCCGATGGGTT
>NZ_JAUBQD010000167.1:0-1241 GCF_036701085.1 Microcoleus sp. Pol7_A1 | reverse complement strand
CAATACTCCGGACAGTTTTTAAGCAGCCAGAGTACCATAAGACAAGACTGAAGGAAGATTTGGATGATTTAAAATCAAATCCGGGTCTAAATCTAACTTATCAATAAAGGTACAAAGTAGATGCTTATTGAATTCTAGGCGTTTATAAGAAGCCATTGAAAAGACAAACGACTTGGCAGATGAATGACAACTAGAGAGTTGATGTTTGGCCAAATTTAAGGCAATAAGACTGGCATTAAAATGAAAATCAAGCCGTGGTAAATGACGAGCTTGACAATCAGACAATCCCGTAAATTGCTTGGCATCACGAAAAATAAATTCAATCTGGAAACGAGCCTGATAATATTCAACAATTTGCTCAGGCGGTAAGTGAATATCAGTGCTAAATAATAAAGCATTTTTAATTTGTCCGTTGGCTTGAACCTCAGAAATACAAGCCAAACTAATTGGGCAATTTAAACAACAACTCCACACAACTAATGTATATAATGAAACTCCCGGTTTTATTTGTTTAACAAAATTAAGACGACTCAAATCATGGCAGTCAACCTTACCATCATATTTACGTGGAGCTCCCAGTTTCTTTTGTTCACCAGTATAAAGATAGCGTAGGTTAGCATCAACTCTTAACTTGCCAATAAAGTCTAAATTTAACTCCCGCACAGCATCCCAGAATTTAGAGCGGTAGTAATAGCCATCAGCCACCAAATAACGTACAGAATTTGGGAAGAAATAACGAGTATTCTTTAGATGTTGTGCTCCCGTCATCAACTCTTGTGATGTCAGGCGTTGAGCTTTGAGACTCCGGTTTTTTGCGAAATTTTTTTGACCAGCTATTCTTCGGTTTTTGTGGCAGTTTTTTCACCTTCTTTATTTGAGGGCGTGATGGAGTTTGTTGTACGCTTAAGCTATAAGATAAACGACTCTCAATTTCGACAATAGAAATTACAGAAATTTCCAACCCCTGTGACGATTTCCCCGCTACACCATTATAAAAATAACCCTTACCGTCAGTTTTTTTGCCACTTTTTCTTAAAAAAGAACAATCGATAACGGCAATGACTGTGTGTTCAGGATTTAAGGCAGATTCGAGGAAATATTGATTAAATTGTGGAAAATTAAAGCTTTTGAGAAAGTGACGACGGTAGGTTTTTTCGCTCAAATAACTATAACGACTGAGATTCGTGAAGTTGACCTTACCATAGACCAGCAAAATAGTTGAGAATAAAGTGATTAAAAAC
>NZ_JAUBQD010000111.1:0-11061 GCF_036701085.1 Microcoleus sp. Pol7_A1 | reverse complement strand
GTCGCTCATGTTTCTGTGTAAAAAATGTTTCTTATGTTCTTTTACCACATAATGTTACTATTTTGGAGATGTCTATTCTTTGTCTCATGGTATTATTAAATCTTTCTATATAGTTTGTCTGACCAGTCTCCTTTCCGGTAGTGGTGCATAGTTAGGCTGCATCGGTTATAATCATTTAGTTTCACTGTCTTAACATCCTTCTTTATGAATTGTCCCAAGTGCGGTTCTTTAAATGTCAGAAAAAATGGCTTGACTCATAGTGGTAAGCAAAACTTTAAATGTAAGGACTATTATAGGCAGTTTTTCCACGGGTTTTAGACATCAACCTATTTCACAATAAAAAAATATTTTATAGATAAACTCCCATTAGAAAAGATATCGTTAGAAATTGTTGGTGTATATATTGGCAGTAGAGATGAATCCGGGGCTAAGGGATGATGGGATTCACGTGCACCCTGTTCCAGAGTCAATGTGCTTCTTGCTTTACAGACTTTTGGAACGCATACCAAAAAAATTTTCCATCCAAACGGCACAAAGCCGTAGGCAAAGATAGCCGCAAGATATCCTATATAGAAAGATTCAATAATACAATCAGGCAAAGAATAGCTAGATTAGAGAGAAAAGTCCTTTCATTTTCTAAAAAACTTTCTAATCATATTGGCGCTATTTGGTATTTTATCCATCATTATAACGTTTCTTTACAACAAGCCAATAACGCTTAAAAACCTGACTGTGCAGCACTACCGGAGAGACTAATGAACATTCTTTGAGATGTAATGTACTTTATTTCCATTTTTGTATATAATACCTAGTTTACTAGGATTTAAGCCTTAACTAAACCGTATTGAACTATAGTGGAAATAGCTTGATGTGGCAAGTCTGTTTTTTAGATCGCGGGGAATCAACTCCGTCGTGCCGTTTGCCCGGCGGGATCGCGATCGAGACGCTCGTTCCCCACATGGCGTACTATTTCTATGGGGCAGTGCTGGGTAATATATACTTGGACGCGCACCTGCTAACCTGAAATTTTTAATTTTAGATATCAAAGAACTGACTGATGGATTTAGACCAACAGATTCAAGCATTGATCGAAAAAGCTCCGCCCGACGGTTCGACGCCACAAATCTTAAAGGCGATCGCCCCGGCCCTGGTGTTAATTGCCCAACAGCTACAGCATCTCGAATACTCGATCCTGCAAGCGGTAGACCAAAGTTGGGCGATCGTGGTTTTGAGCAATCTCAAGCAACCGGGACAGGAGAAGAGGGTGATTTATGCTTGGACCAGTCTTAAAGATGCGTCGCAGGCCGCGGCTGCTGCGGGCGATCGTCTCAGACCGGTGCTTTTGCCTGTCACTCACATATTATTTCAAATGATAGCTCTTGAAGGTCTTGACAGTATTGTTTTTTTTGAAAGTCCCGGCAATCAGGAAGTCGGAACCGAAATCCCTCGCGAGCAAGTGCAGAACTTAATTAACGTTTACTTGCAACAGTATCGAGCGGCTCCACCGCCAGATATTGCTTAAACAACTCAATTTCCTATTAATTGGTAATAGGGCGTTAGACACTGGGCATCGGGCATTACTCATTACCAATTCCCTATTGCCAATTCCCCATTACCAATTCCTCGTAAAGTTTATGTAACTTTTTCACCTTTAATAAAGTCGGCTCAAAACGTAATCTGCCAAGTCAATCAAAGCTTGGCGGGACTCAGAATGCGGCAGCGGAGCTAAGTATTCGACGGCTTTCTGTGCGTGATGGGTGGCTAGTTCTCGCGATCGCTCTATGCCTTTAGAATCTTTTACCAATGCCAGAGCCTGCTCTATATCTCCTTCTTCGGCGAACTCGCGTTCTATGAGAACTTCCAAGTAAGGCTTTTCTTCTAGGCCAAATAGCGCTGGCGCTGTCAGATTCCCGCTTCTGAGATCCGAGCCTGCGGGTTTCCCCAGAGTTTCCGTTGAAGCAGTGAAATCTAATATATCATCTACTATTTGAAAGGCTAAACCAATATTGCGCCCGTAGTTGTACAAATCGTCTGCTATTTCCGCTGAAACCTCGCTCAGACAACCGGCTGCTTTGGAACTGTTGGCGATTAAAGATGCTGTTTTGTAGTAACTTTTTTCGAGGTACGCTTCGATCGACAAGCTGGTGTCAAATCCATTTAGTCCCTGTTGAATTTCCCCCTCAGCTAAATCCATAATCACTTCGGAAAGCAGTTTGACTACTGGCAGGTTGTCCAGATTTGCCAAATGCCAGGAAGATTGAGCAAACAGAAAATCTCCCGCCAATACTGCCACTCGGTTGTTAAACCGACTGTGTACCGTCGGTACTCCCCGCCGCAGATCTGACTCGTCTACCACGTCGTCGTGAACCAAACTTGCTGTGTGGATCATTTCCGTGATTTCAGCGAGGCGGCGGTGTTTTTCTGTGATTGGACGATCGGGCATAGTTGTCCGGGCTATTAACAGGACGATTGCGGGTCTCACCCGTTTTCCCTTTGTGCCGAATAAGTATTCTGCAGCCGCGTACAATATGGGATGACGGGCACCCACTAACTGTTTTAAGTTTTCTGTCAACAGTCGCAGGTCTTCTTCAACCGAGGAAAATAGGAGAGAGCTAGAGATCATGGATACGCCGACTCAAGCGGTAAAGTAACAAAATTTTACATATCATATCTTTATTTTAAGGTAATTCTCTGCAATAGGAAAGAATAATCTAGGCGATCGGCAGTTATTTGTCATCTGCAGCCCGATCGGAGTAACGCGACTGCCAGAGGCGAGTAGCCGGCTGCCACAGGGGTTGCCTCTATTGTATAGAATTGTTAAGGACATTGCCAAAAAATCTCTAAATCCCAGAAACCCTGTGTTATTATAGGAGTTAAGGATTTAAACAATTCTATACATTAAGTACAGCCAGACTGGCAGGTAGCTTCCAGGAGCCTGTAAGAGTTTCTTAGAGCCAGCCTTGTTAGTCGATCGCAGCGAAAATTTCTGGGACAGATTTTTAGTTCCTCGTGGCTAAAATTTTTCAGGATTTAAGACTAGCGCATCTTATGTGCACGGTAGCTCAAAGCAGCTAAAGTGGATGGTTTTAGGCTGTTTAAGCATCTGTAAAGCAGTAAATCATTATTGACCGGGAACGCCTAAATGTTCCCGCAGACTTTATATGGAAAAGCAGCCTTCAGAACCAAGGCATGGTCTTGCGTGCTGACTTAATGTAGTAGGTCTTGAACTTGTCCTCCTCCTCCTAGTCCTTGACTTTTGGTTCTAATTATGATTTATCGCGATATTCCTCTAATTATTCCCATTCTGGCCGCCGGCTATGTAATGACTATTTATGTACTGCTGATGTTGGCCGAACGCAGCGCTAAAATAACTCGATTGGGCGAGTAGTGTACTGCTCGGCAGCCGAATCCGCCAGTAGCGCGCTCGCTTCACCGTTGAGAATTCGGAATACTCAATAATAACCCTGCCTTGAATGCTTGTGCACAAAGGCAGGGTTATTATTTACAATTGCGGGCACAGTGATTTTCTGGGGTAGGAGTTAGTGCAACACTTTAAACAGTTTCAGGGCTTAAGCATGGAGGCGCTTATTCCGGGTTTATACGAAAAATTTTGCGTCGAAGAACGATAAATATACGAATAAACCGGGTTGCTTCGGTATGCGTGCGTAAGCGAACTAAGTTTTGAACTCGTCGTCTGAAACCCTTGATTTACCAGGAAGCCTATAGTGTACCTCGGCAAGCGAAGCCTTCGTACCGATCGCCATTAAACCCTTATTATACGGTTTGCCCTCAAAAACTGTCCGAAGTGTTGCACTATGGAAATTCACCGATTTCTGCTTCGCTCTGTGACAGGAAGTATCATGTCAGGGAAACGCTGCCAAGGTTTCGAGAAAGCTATCAAAGTGCGCTCAAAAACGGAGCTTTTGAAGTTGTCGGTTATTGTGACAAACACAAATATCAATATTCCTATTTTGTCGGGCAAGAGCTTACAGACCTCTAAGATGAAATTGCCGAGTTGAGCAACCTGGTAGTTCAACTCAAACAATCAATAAACTTGCAGTGCAATCAAATATTTCATCAAGCGGTGCTTAAATGCCTGAGTCAGGCAGATATTCCCTGCAGTTTATCCACGCCTTGCCAAGAAAAGCATCTGCTGCCAGTGCTACAGACAGACAGAGCAGCAAAAGTAATTTTTGCTTTCTTTAGATATTTTCCCTATAGCTGTACGGAATAAAAGATACTTGCCAGTATTAATGACGGTCTTAAAACTATATTAACTATTTATAAAAACTAACTTAGAGACGGAAAATACATTGCATGAAATTATCAAAAGTTACTCTCTGAATTGCTGTGATATTCAGGCGCACTCAATCAATTTTGGACAAACATGATTTACAATGTTATTCGGTCAATGAACAATTGCAAAGTTTAAACAGTAGGGTAATAGTAGAAAATTAGATGCTGCTCGTCAGCGTCATTGATAGCCTTGATGGAATTTTTCCGGAGATTTTGCCGCGAATCGTGGAGCCGTTATTTACCACCAAAAACGCCAACGAAGGCAGAAGGTTGGGACTGGATATTGTTAAAAAGATTGTGGAAAAATATTCGGTTAAAATAGAAGTAGCGTCAGTTATAGGTCAAAAGACCTTTATCGTGTCAATCCCGATCGCCGTTTAGCGCTATCCTACTAACAATCATACGGATGCGCAACTAAAAATATAACTCTAGACCGGTGTCAAACCTCGATTGCGGTCAGCGTGCCGCCACTGTTCTGGAATCTAAAATGGTATTAATTATCGGTTCCGCTTACATCTATCCCCCTTGATTTGCCCATGTCAACCACAGCTTCTGATACTCAAAGCTTGCTAGAACAGGCGATCGACCCCAAACCGCCGGTGCTGCCTCCAGACACACCTGTGAAAGTCGCGATCGCTGCCATGACTCAGGCGGGCGCCAGTTGTATTTTAATCGCTCAGGGTCAGCAACTGCTCGGAATTTTTACAGAGCGCGATGTTGTGAAAATAACTGCTAGCGGTATTTCGGTAGCAGAGGGGGTAATTTCTGAGGTAATGACTGAAAATCCGATCGCCATTTCCCTCGATAAAGCGGGGAATATCTTTAGGGTATTGAGCATATTGCGATCGAAAAGAATCCGTCACTTGCCCCTCACAGACGAACGCGGAAACTTGCTAGGCGCCATCACCTGCGAAAGCATCCGTCAAAGCCTGAAACCGGGCGACTTGCTGAAAATGTGG
Organism: Microcoleus sp. Pol7_A1; assembly: GCF_036701085.1. Taxonomy (NCBI): domain Bacteria; kingdom Bacillati; phylum Cyanobacteriota; class Cyanophyceae; order Oscillatoriales; family Microcoleaceae; genus Microcoleus; species Microcoleus sp. Pol7_A1. The sequence goes on along the minus strand of NZ_JAUBQD010000111.1, from coordinate 5,806 downwards.
CGCGCAGAAGAAATTATGAATACAGAAGTAATAGTTACTTCAACGAGCACCTCTGTTTTAGAAGTCGCAAAACAGATGACAACCCAGCGCCAAAGCTGCATAGTCATTTGCACTGACAGCGACAACAAACATCAGAAACCTGTGGGCATAATTACAGAAAGCGACATTGTTAAATTCCAAGTTTCTGGACTCGATTTTGCCGGCACTCCTGCCGCCGCCGCCATGAGTTTTCCCCTGATCCCGCTGCCGGTAAAAGCCACTTTGTGGCAGGCTCACGAGTTCATGCAGCAGCACGGCATCCGGCGCTTGGTGGTGGTGGACGAGGGAGGATATTTAGCCGGAATCGTGAGCCAAAGTACCCTGCTGCACGCCTTAGATCCGGTAGAAATCCAAGCGAATGTCGAGCTTTTGCAGGAAACAGTTGCCGAACAGATCCAGGAGTTAAAAAAAGTTAACGAACAATTGCAAAAAGAAGCACTTCGGAGAACCGAAGTAGAGGAAAAGTTGAGGCTTTTAAATAAAAGTTTAGAAAAAGAAACTCAACAGCAAACTTTAGAATTAATTAACGCTAACAGCCAGCTAAAAAAGGAAATACAAGACCGCGCCACCGCTGAAGCTGAAGTCCGCCGCCTCAACACCGAACTCGAACAGCGAGTTCAAGACCGCACGGTTCAACTAGCAGCCAGCAACGAAGAATTGCAGCAAGAAATTAGCGAGCGCCAATTGCTTGAAAAAAAAATGCACTTTTCTGAAAGCAAAGTTCGCGCCGTTTTTGAAGCAATGACCGACATAGTTCTCGTGCTAGAAAATCCGGGCAACATAGAAGTTTTACCGACAAACACGGCGGCGTTATTAGAGCCTAATTGCGATATAGTTAGCCTAACAATCGAACATTTTTTTGACGACAACAACCCGGATAATTGGTGGATGTTAGTTCAGCAAGTGTTAGAGACCCAACAAACGCTCAATTTCGACTACAGCTTAACAGTTGGCGGCCGCGAAATTTGGTTTTCTGCCTGCATTTCTCTGTTCTCAAAAAATTCAGTGATTTGGGTTGCCCGTAACATCAGCGATCGCAAAATAGCCGAGTCAGCGCTGTGCCAAAAAAATGCAGAATTATCTCATACGTTAGAAGAGCTGAAGCGCACTCAAAAAGAACTGATTCAATCAGAAAAAATGGCAGCCCTCGGACAGTTAATTGCCGGAGTTGCTCACGAAATCAATTCTCCTTTAGGGGCGATTCGCTCCTCGGTGCAGAACATTGCCGACTTCTGGGCGGAACAATTGCAGCAGTTGCCGATATTTTTCCAGCAACTATCCCCGGAAAGGCAGCAGGATTTTTTTGCGCTGCTGCACAAGTCAAGTCAAGAAACAGACGCCTTATCTAGTAAAGAAAAACGTCATTTAAAAAAACTTTTGCAGCGGCAATTAGAAGCAGAAAAAATTGAGAATGCCGACAGCCTTGCTTGTACATTATTAGATATTGGCATATGCAATTTAGAAACTTTTTTACCTTTATTGAAAGATACCCAAAGTCCAAATTTTTTACAAACCGCCTACCAATTCGCTACGGTACAAAAAAGCACTAAAAATATTGCTAATGCGACAGATAGGGCAGCTAAAATTGTTTTTGCTTTGAAAAGCTACTCTCGTTACGACCAGTCGGGTTCCAAAACAATCGCTAACATTACCGACGGTATTGATACTGTTTTAACGCTTTACCACTACCAAATCAAACACGGCGTGGAAGTAATCAGAAACTATGGTACTGATTTGCCTTCTGTGCTATGCTATCCTGATGAACTAAATCAAGTTTGGACAAATTTGCTTCACAATGCTTTACAAGCGATGGGCAACAAAGGAGTGTTGAAAATTGATGCCAAACACCAAGATAACGTAATATTAGTCAGTATTACCGATAGCGGTAAAGGCATTCCCCCAGAAATTATGCCGAGAATTTTTGAGCCGTTTTTCACGACCAAACTTCCGGGAGAAGGCAGCGGTTTGGGATTGGATATAGTTCAGAAAATTCTGGAAAAACACCAAGGTGAAATGCAAGTAGAAAGCGTGCCAGGAAAAACCAAATTTACTATATCCTTGCCCATTGGAATCCCGGATAGCAATTAAAGAAATGCGGAAATGCCCCAAGTTTTAAAATTAAAAACAAGTAAAATTTTATGCCAAAACCAGTAATTTTGTGCGTTGACGATGAAGTTGTAGTCTTAAACAGTTTAAAAATTCAGCTTAAAAAAGAATTTGGGGATGCTTACCTCTATGAAGTAGCGGAAAATGCAGATGAAGCTTTGGAAATTCTAGAAGAAATTCAAGAAGAAGATGAAAGTGATATTTTGGTCATAGTATCTGACTGGTTAATGCCAGGTATTAAAGGAGATGAATTTTTGATTATGGTTCACCAAAAATATCCCAAGATTGTGAAAGTCATGCTGACCGGGCAGGCCGACGAAGTAGCAATAGCACGGGTGCAAGAGCAAGCAAACTTGCACCGCTGTTTGTACAAGCCGTGGGATCGCAAAGAATTAGTAGAAACTATAAAATCTGGTTTGGCAAAAATATGAACAATAAACCTGTGATTATTTGCGTGGATGACGAACCGATAATTCTTGAAAGTTTGAAAATGGAGTTAAAAAAAACTCTGGGAGAAGAACACTTATTAGAAACCGCTGAAGGCGGCGAAGATGCTTTAGAGTTAATCGAGGAATTGCTGGCAGAAAACTGCGAAATCGTGGCAGTGATTTCCGACTATCTGATGCCCCATATCAAAGGAGACGAATTGCTGAAGCAAATTCACATAGTTTCGCCAAAAACTATCAAAATTATGCTGACGGGGCAAGCAGACATCGAAGCAGTGGCGAATACTATTAAATATGCTAAATTGTACCGCTACATATCGAAGCCTTGGCAGTCAGAAGATTTGAAATTGACGGTGAAAGAAGCAGTCAACAGCTATTTTATGGAGAAACAATTAGCGGAACAAAACGCTCAACTCCAAAAGCTGAATCAAGAATTGGAAACTGTAATCGAGGAGCGGACTGCACAACTGCGCTTGTCAGAGGAAAAGTTTGCCAAAGCTTTTCGTTCTTCTCCGAACCCGATTACTATTACCAGACTTAAAGATGGTCGTTATTTAGAAATTAATGAGGCTTTTTGCCAGACAATTGGTTATTCTGCTGCTGAAATTATCGATCGCACGGCGCTTGATTTGAATTTTTGGGAAAGTATACAAGCCCGTGCCGAGCTGTTTAAAATGTTAGAACACCAAAAAATTGTGCGCAACTACGAATTTGATTTGCGCACAAAAAGTGGGGTACTTAAAACTGGCTTGCTGTCAGCAGAAATCATTGACATTCATGGCGAAACCTGCGTAATTTCTGTGATTCAAGATATTAGCGATCGCAAATTAGCCGAAGAAAAACTCCGAGCTGTAGCGGCTTCTTTAGCAGCAGCGCAAAGAATCGCCCGTGTCGGCAATTGGGAATGTGATTTCTCGGCCAACACAACTACTTGGTCGGAAGAGTTATCTCGGATTTTCGGGCTCGATTCAACCCAAGCTGCGCCAACACTAACTGAGTTTTCGCAATATGTGCATCCGGACGATCGACAAAAGTGGCAAACAACGATCGACACTGCTATTGCTAGCGGGCAATCCTACAGCTTGGAATATCGCATTCTGAGGCCTGAACCGAAAATTGCTGCGGATAATTGCCCGTCACAAATAAGTGAAGCCGGCTTCATCCGCTACATCGAAGCCAGAGGAGAAGTAGTTGCCAACCAACAAGGACAAGTGACAAAAATATTCACAACTTTGATGGACATTACCCCACGCAAGCTGGCAGAAATAGCCCTAACAGAGAGCGAAGAAAAATACCGTCATTTAGTTGAAACTTCCCAAGATATTATCTGGTCTTGCAATGCTGAAGGGCACATTACTTTTGTGAACCAAGCAGTTAAACAAATCTACGGTTACGAGCCTGAAGAAATGCTCGGCTGTTCTTTTAGCGATTTCTTAGCGCCAGGAGAAATAGATTGGAAATGGGAACTCCAGCAGCGCTTGCTGACGGGGAAAACTGTGTTTCAGTACGAAAATATAGTATTAGGAAAAGACGGCAGACAGATTGATGTAAATACCAAGGCGATCGCGCGCATGGACGCTGAAGGAAACATCATCGGCACAACTGGCACAGCTAGCGATATTACCGAGCGGAAACAAGCAGGAATAGCCCTGCAAAAAGCCAAAGAAGAAGCCGACAGAGCCAACAGGGCGAAAAGTGAATTCCTCTCGAATATGAGCCACGAATTGCGAACTCCCCTCAACGCAATTCTCGGTTTCAGCCAACTTCTGGCGCGCGACGCAGCCCTCGGTGCCGACCAACAGCAATACTTAGGAATTATTAGCCGCAGCGGGGAACACTTGCTCGAGCTGATTAACAATATTCTGCAAATGTCAAAAATTGAAGTCGGGCTCGTGACAGTTAATAATAGCACCTTCGACTTGCATCAAATGCTAAAAAATACTGAAGATATGCTGAAGCTGCAAGCCGAAAAAAAAGGGTTACAGTTAATTTTTGATTCCACGCCAGACTTACCTCAATACGTAGAAACAGACGAAAGCAAGTTGCGCCAAGTATTAATTAATGTAGTGGTCAATGCTATTAAGTTTACTGCGGAAGGTGGTGTTAATTTAAGAATAAAACATGAGTTTTTGCAAAATAAAAATCAAGAAAAAATGCCGATAATTAACAATTGCTGTTTGCTATTTGAAGTTGAAGATACGGGATGGGGAATTTCTGTGGCAGAAATGGACAATTTGTTTAAACCTTTTGCGCAAACAGAAAGCGGGAAAAAAGCTCAAGAAGGAACTGGTTTAGGCTTGCCGATTAGCAAACAGTTCCTGGAGTTAATGGGAGGAAAAATAACGGTAACAAGCAGCGTCGGTCGCGGCAGCATTTTTAGATTTGATGTTAAAGTTTCCCTCCCCAATCCAGTGGAAATTCAGGTGGCTCAAACAGCTCGTCGCGTTGTGAGTCTCACACCCGGACAGCCGGAATACCGCATTTTAGCTGTTGACGATCGCCTGGAAAGCCGCTTGCTGTTGGTTAGAATGCTGACATCCCTCGGCTTTGCTGTGCAGGACGCTGAAAATGGCGTTCAAGCTGTGGAAATGTGGTCGAGTTGGGAACCTCATTTGATTTGGATGGATATGCGGATGCCGGTGATGGACGGTTATGAAGCTACTAAACAGATTAAAGCGCATTTGAAAGGTCAAGCAACGGTGATTATTGCTCTGACTGCAAGTGCTTTTGATGAGGAGCGATCGCTAATTTTATCTGCTGGTTGCGATGATTTTGTAGCGAAGCCTTTTCGGGAGCAAGTGATTCTGGAAAAGATGGCTAAGTATCTGGGAGTCAGCTATGTTTACGATCGAGAAGCTTCGCCAAGTTCAGATGCTGTGGCGTCCGGTGAAGTGTCCGCGGTAACTGAAACGGCTAATTTTCCTTTTACGCTCAATGCTTCATTTTTTGAAGCTATGCCTCCTGAATGGATTGATGAATTGTACGCGGCAGCGGATGCGGTTGATAACGAGGAGATTTTTCGGCTGCTGTTGTTGATTCCTCCGATTCATGCTGATTTCTGCAGGGCGATCGCCGATTTGGTGAAGAACTTCCGGTGCGATCAGATTATCGATTTGATTGAGGAGTTTAGAAATTTTTGAAGGAAGAAGGAAGAAGGAAGAAGGAAGAAGGAAGAAGGAAGAAGGAAGAAGGAAGAAGGAAGAAGGAAGAAGGAA
>NZ_JAUBQD010000110.1:0-11475 GCF_036701085.1 Microcoleus sp. Pol7_A1 | reverse complement strand
AACACCTAATTTTGGGTGGGAAATAATCCCCAATTATAATTGGGGGCAATTGATACAAAAAAAACTTATCTTTAACCGAGCTTGAATATATCGATCACTCTTGTTATTGATTTGCGATCGATTATTCAGCAAGCCCTAGTTAAAAATGGACATCGATACGGAAAAGAGTTCTATCGATGTAAGCAATGCAATCGCCAGTTTGTCGAAACCTATAGTGAGCGTAGATATTCCGAGGATGCCAAACAAATTTGCTCCTCTCATGTACTGTAATGGCATGGCGCGAGACTAATTGAGCGTTGTACTGGTATCAGCCACAATAGTGTCATCAACTGGGTCAAAGAAACAGGGTAACCATTACCTGAAACTGAGGCAGTTGAAACCATACCAGAAGTAGGTGAAATCGACGAACTCCAGATATTTGTTGGTTCAAAAAAAACAAGCTCCTTGTATAGACACCAGTCAATCATTTTGCTGAGGGCATTCTTGCTTGGACGTTAGGGGATAGGAGCAGTGACACTTTTGTGGCTTTGTGGAGGATGAGTAAAAATTGGTCTTGCTATTTCTGGGTCACTGAGGGCTATTGTGTTTACCCAAAATATATCAACTCTGAAGACCATATTGTTTGCAAGACTTATATGACAAGGGTGGAAGGAGACAACACGAGATTAAGACATTATCTGGCGCGGGTTACATCGCAAGACCTTATGTTATTCCAAGTCTCAAGAGATGTTGCAACTTTCAATTAGTTTGTTGGTTTTTTATCTCAAGCACCAGCATCAAAAATATTTCCCTGTTTTTCCTCGATCATTATCAATATATGCAACGCTGTTATGGGTTTGCCCAATTGTAGCGATCGATAATTTACCTGTTCATCATGTCTAAGCCGTCGAAAGTTTGATTCAATCTGTCGGAGTTTAAGTGAAATGCTTATCTCCCTACTCGCCGAATTTATTTTCCATCGAGTTGTGTTGGTCAAAAATCAAAGTAATTCTCGGTTCTTAAGCAGCTCAAACTTCAAATGTGCTTGATGAAGCGATTACTAAAGCTCTTAATGCTATTACTGATGAAAATGCTTTAAACTGTTTTCATGACTGTGGTCTATTTTTAGAGCCAAATAGATAGTTAATTCTTGTAGTATCTTTGATAGCAAATAGCTGTAAGTAAAAATATTAACTTATAACAAAATATTTTATTGCTAGTTGTTAACTTCGAGCCGCTAATTAACAATTAGCGATTTCCAGGAAATTTGGTTCGGCATTCATAGAAAAGCTCTACTATTTATTCCGATGGTGTGCTTCTAGTTGCGCGGTTGAGGCGTTGGAATTGCTCTGGCTGTCGTACCTGTAGATGTGAGCGTCGCTCTCGAACATATAATTGATGGAAGTAGCTGCATAGTAGCTCAGCGCTAGCAGCGACACTAGATTAAGAATTCTATAAATTGGTTTCTCAGACACTTCGTTCATTTTTACTCCTACTTTTTATGCAAATAGCGAATGTGGATACAGTGACGGCACTTTTTTTTGAGAAGTTCCCAAACCCAAAAATCCAGCACCTCTAAAAAATTCGCTTGCTCGCGTTATACACTCGTGATGCCCGATCACCCAAAATAAATCGTAGTTGAGATTTGAAACAGTTGTTGCCTATTTCATATTGCAGTCTCTGCTTTTAATTGTCTATCTAACTGCGGTAAGAGTTAGGCAATTTAGGCGCAAACGAACTCTACAATTTGCTTGTCAGAGCTGCTACACTTTAAAAAAATAGAGCTGTAAAAGGTTACAGGGCAAGGTGTCTAGCTTTTTTTAAGGCTAACCAAGGATTTTACCAAATTCGATTAATGGTGCGCAGTGGCCGGAAGTAATAAAAATTCTTAAGTTGGTCAGCGGAAGGCGAAAATATGTCTGAAGTTATAGTTTTGCCAGCAACAGGCCGTGTTACATTGCAGATTAATTTTGAGCTTGGTTGAGCTGGCAGATAATCTTTGAGTAAAAAATGTTGCGGTCGCTGTCCGACTATTTGTGTCTGACAATTTTGACTCAGCGACACCATTAAATCACGATGTTACAGAAGAAAAGTAGGCGTCAGTCGATTTGATACTTTGCCGTGAGACGTTAGGCGAGAGAGCAGTGGAGTCGCGATCAGTCGAACGATTTGAGATTTGAGATTTACTCCACAGATGAATCTGGGAGCTTGAACAAGAGTCGAAAATTTTGGTCGGCTGGCGACTACTCTGGAAAACTGGTATCCGTTTTTGGGCGGGGTCGAAAAGCAGAAGGCAGAATTTGGAGCGGTAAAAAAATACTGTTTTAGGATTCAGGATTTTTATTTGATTCTACCTTATAACTGCATTTTTTTTTACCATCAAACAAGATGATTTACTCGCTGCGAGGAGCGATGCAAGCCGGATCGTTTAGGACGAGATAACCGACTTTGTTTAAGCCAGTTACTTCCACAATTTATTATAATTCTTGATCGCATTGAGCTGTTTTTACAACAGACTTTTTGCTGGTAATTTGCAAAAGGGATAGGGGCAGAACAACAGGCCAAAACAGAGGACCGAATATTAATGCTATCCAAGAGATCACGTCTTTTTTAGATGTCGCAGTATCATTCCAAAAACTTTTGAACCAAACAATAAAAACGATTAAGGCAATCGAAAAGTAGCTAATCATTATCATTTTTTTACTTGCCTGCCTAGAGATGGGATAGAAGTATTTATAAATATTGTATCTCAGGGTGTGGCTCGCCGATCGCAACTTTAGGCCCTGTGGTGCAAGCTGCAAGTGTCTAAAACCCAAAGTTTCACAGTTCTCCGAGTCCAGAGCCTGGGATGTAGAGGAGACGCACTCCCGCTGTGCAGCGGCGCTGGGGGCTAAAAGTCTTGCGCTCAGGAATTTTCGAGGTTTAGTCAAACCTTGAGGCTACCACCGCAATGACAGGTTGTGCGATCGAGGTCTTTGGTTATCTGTGATTTAACTCACGTATACTCGCAGACTTCGATCACAAATGGAGCTAAGAACGATCGCACAGCTTAGCCGACTGCTATCACCCTACTCTTTTCTCAAATCCTCGATACTACAATAGTCGAGTTCAACGATATTTCATGCAAGCTCTGACTTTAAAATCCGATCGCGCGATCGCTGAACTGTTCTATCAAGTCACCCGTTCAGGCAATCTGACTCGCACTCAAAGCCACGGACTGCCCGCACTCTGCGAAAGCGCTCTCAGCGAAGATGCCCGAGATGCAGTCAACCGCCTGCTGCACGCCATCCGCCGCGGATGGGTCAGGATTTCCGATTAGTCCTCTCACAAAAGAAGTTGAGATGAGTATTTCTACTTTTTCTCCTGTCAAGATTTGCCAACAATAAGATTTTCGTGAGCAGGTCGCTGCATTAACCCTCTCCAAAAAAAGTTGTACTGCGATCGAAAAGCTCGAACCCGGTTTCTTAAAGAAGCCGGGATTTTTGATCTGAAGCAGTCAGCAGTCAGTAGCCTGTAGTCAGCAGTTACAGAAATTTTCAGGTTTATGGAGTACGGTTGCAAGGGTTTGTCAACTATTTTGGTAAGTGCTTGGAATTAAGGTGTACTCTATTTGCCTGGAATCTGCTGTATTAAGTATATCCACGGAAAAAACCCCACGCCAAGACCTTCGGTAAATGTAACCAAAGGCAGATGTCTCAACAGCGTAAAACTTTTAGATTTAATTAAGTCGATCGATTTAGTTAGCAGTCATTAATTAGCCGTCATTAATCATCTAGATAATAGATAAATATTAATTTATTTGTCAGAGTTTCTTGACAACAAGTATAGATTTGGGAGTGGCCAAAAGCGAGAAATCGGGACGGAGTTTGTGTTTCGAGTTGCAGGGCGAGCGAGAAAACATCCGATCCCCAAATCCGGCTGACACAAATCACCAATTAAGAGCGAATCGATCACATATAATTGCGTAGTTAAATCACATAAACATTGGGGAAATCAGTCAATACTGTCAAGAGTGAGTTCAAAAAACAAACACATGATGACAACCCAAACGCTTTTACCTCAATTTACTATTGCAGAGCTAGTCTTTCAGGTATATCACTCTGGTCTGCTGACTCCCACTCACCGACAACAGCTCAAGACAGCGCTGTTAAATGACAGTCTTACCGAAGAAGATCAAACAGCCATCAACCGCTTGCTCCACGCAGTTCGCCGCGGCTGGCTGAAAGTTGTAGATTAAACTCGGTTCTAAATTTTTTGCCACTACTCTTTAAATGCACTGTCACTTGAAGGCAGAATTAAATCCCTTAAAAAAATCAGGCATTAGCATAAATGTAGGGTGCGCAACAGGCACCCTGCTGTTTTAACTTCTATTTTCTCAGCTTATTAGTCAGAGATTGTGCCGTCAGGCATCATGGCCTCTCTCAGATTCGCTTCATCCAAATTTGTCCCGCGCAAAGAAGCTTGATGCAAGTTTGCTCCCCGGAGATTTGCTCCCTTAAGGGAAACTCCGCTCAAATTTGCTTGATGGAGATTTGCACAGCTCAAGTTAGCTCCGCTCAAATCGGCTCCCTTCAAATCAGCTTTTTCCAGATTTGCTTCCGTTAAATTTGCCCAACTCAGATTTGCTTGAGTTAGGTTAGCACGGCTGAGGTCAGCTTGTGTTAAGTTCGCATCGGTTAAATTGGCTTTGCTCAGGTTGATTCCGCAAAGCTTTACTTCTGTCAAGTTTGCACCTTGCAAGTTAGCGTTAACTGCATAAACTTGAATCAAAATTGCCCCCTGAAGGTTTGCATCTCTCATGTCTGCACCCCTGAGACTCGCCCCCGTTAAATCGGCCCCGCTGAAGACGACACTCCGCAAGATGGCTCCGCTCAAGTTCGCTCCCACCGCCTCGCATTCGCCAAAATTAGCGGACATGAGGTTGGCTTGAGAGAGGTTGGCTTGGCTGATATCTGCTTGATACAGATTAGCTCTGTAGAGGGTGAGGCCGAGCGAATTTGCACCTTTTAAATTAGCGTGACTCAGGTCTATATCGCGCAAATTTGTCCTTGACATATGAGCACCGCTCAGGTCTACTTTGTGAAAAACCCGTTCTCCGGCTGCATACCGTCTGAGAAGTTCCTCTGCATCCATGTCATTTTCCCCAAAATAATTAATAATACCTTTGATATTTCAATAATATTAGGAATGAGTAACCTTTACGTTTCTTGGGCTGAGTACCATCGGAAAATTGAGGATTTGGCTGTAAAAATTGAAGAATCTCAGTGGAAATTCGATCGAATTGTCTGTCTGGCGAGGGGAGGGCTGCGGGTTGGAGATACTCTGTCGCGGATTTTCGACAAACCTCTGGCCATTTTAGCTGCCTCGTCCTATGGTGGGGCCGAGGGAAAAGTCCGGGGTGCGATCGAGTTTGCCCGCGATTTGACAATGGTGGGCGATAATTTGGGCAGCCGCATTCTCCTGATTGACGATTTGGTGGATTCGGGAATTAGTTTGGAGCAAGGAATCGCTTGGCTGAAGAGTCGCTACGGCGAGGATATTCAGGAAATTCGGACTGCTGTACTCTGGTACAAGGCTTGTTCTGTTGCAAAGCCGGATTATTATGTAGATTATTTGGCTGACAATCCTTGGATTCACCAACCTTTTGAAATGTACGAAAAGATGAGTGCGGCTGATTTGGCGGCAAAAGTTCGGAGTTAGTCTATAAAAGGCTAACATCCGGTCAACTTTTAACATGGTTTGGGCGATATTTTGCACTTTTTGGCATAGTCCGTCAGGGGGGGAAACCCGTGTCTCATAGCTAAAGTCCTCTGAAATAAAACTGAATATTTATTAAAGTTGGGCAGTCGGTTTCAACTCACATCTTGCACCATTGTCAGCAACAGGCAAGATGCCTGTTCCACAAAGAGTGAATTTTCTTGTGGAACAGGCATCTTGCCTGTTCCTAAAAGGCTTATTGAGAATGGTGCAATATCTCAATTTCAACCAATTTTAGCTATGAGACGGGGTATTAATTCCCCAGCGGACTTGTGGGTAAGTGCAAGTCTGCTGATACAATTACCGAACCGAAAGAATACGATCGCCCAATTCCATACTCTCTGCCAAAACTTCCTGCCGCGCCCACCGATCCGCCTCCAAAATATCGTCTAAAGCAGGACTTTCACAGTTATCGGCTTGATGTTTGTCGCAGGCTTTCTCAATCAACTTCGGAATATCCAAAAACTGAATCTTCTCCTCCAAAAACAGGGCTACCGCCTGTTCGTTGGCCGCATTCAGCACCGCAGGCATCGAACCGCCCGCACGTCCCGCTGCATAAGCCAACTGCATACAAGGATACTTTTCGTGGTCGGGTTCTCGGAAAGTCAAATCCCCAGCTTTTACCAAATCCAGCCGTTCCCAATCTGTATGAATTCGCTCCGGCCAAGACAAAGCGTAAAGCAGCGGCAATCGCATATCCGGCCAGCCCAATTGCGCCAAAACCGATGTATCTTGCAGCTCAATTAACGAGTGAATTATGCTCTGAGGATGGATGACAATATCAATGTCCTCATAATCCATCCCGAACAAGTAATGAGCCTCGATTACTTCTAATCCTTTATTCATCAAAGTAGCAGAATCAATTGTAATTTTCTGCCCCATCGACCAATTTGGATGTTTCAAAGCATCGGCTACTGTTACTCCTGCTAATTTCTCGATCGGCAAATCTCGAAAAGAACCCCCCGAAGCTGTGAGAATAATTCGCCGCAACCCGCCAACCCGAACACCTTGGAGGCATTGAAAAATAGCCGAATGTTCCGAGTCAGCAGGCAATATTTTAACGCCGTATTTTTCGATGAGGGGGTTGACAACGGGGCCCCCTGCGATTAATGTTTCTTTATTCGCTAAGGCGATATCTTTACCTGCTTTGATAGCCGCAATTGTTGGCAGCAAACCGGCACAGCCAACTATGCCGGTGACGACGGCTTGAGCGTCGCCATATTTGGCAACTTCGACAACGCCTGACTCGCCCGCAAGTAAAATAGGTTGAGGGTCGAGATCTGCGATCGCCTCCTTCAATTCCAGCAATTTATCTTCGTCGCAAATCGCGACAATCTCCGGTCTAAACTGGCGAATTTGCTGGGCCAGCAACGTTACATTTTGTCCGGCGGTTAACCCGACAATCCGAAATTGCTCGGGGTATTGAGCTACAATATCCAGAGTCTGAGTGCCGATGGAGCCTGTGGAGCCGAGAAGAGTTATTGCTTTCACAATTGTTTAATGTTTTGTGGGCTATTCTAATATTACGATTGCGGGGATGAAAATTAGCGGTTAACTATTGCGTGGAAAGCACATTCGAGGTAATCATATTTTGAGTGGTCAGTTAGTGCCAGATTTCATGCAGAATGCGGAAAATTTTCCTGATTCTAGTGAGGACATCAGTGTCTCGATCGCCGAAAATATAGAGGAAGGTCGATCGCAGCTACCGTCGAGTTTGGTTTGGGCGATCGCTGCTGCTGCGGCAATCTTTTTTTTGTGTAGCAGTTTACGGCACGCTTTATTCCAATCCACTGCTTTCGATTTGGGAATTTTTGACCAAGCAATTTACTTGATCGGCCAAAACCAAACGCCTTTTTCTTCTTTAATGGGGATTCATATTTTGGGCGATCACGCAGCGGTAATCTATTATCCGCTAGCTTTGCTTTACAAAATCTACCCGGATGTGCATTGGCTGCTGTTGGTACAAGCAGTTGCTTTATCCCTGGGCGCTTGGCCTAGCTGGAGTTTAGCGCGTTTGGCAGGTTTAAATCAAGAACAATCCCGTGCGATCGCATTGATTTATTTGCTCTATCCGGTGGTATTTAACATCAATTTATTTGATTTTCATCCGGAAGTAATCGCTTTACCCGCACTTTTGGCAGCAATTTTGGCGGCGCGTTTAAATAAAATTGTGTGGTTTTGTACCGCTATTCTGTTAGTTTTGAGTTGCAAGGCTGTTTTGTCTATAACCGTTGCTGCTATAGGTTTATGGCTGTTTTTTTGCGAAAAAAAGCAACGGTACGGGGCGATCGCACTTTTGCTAGGTGCAGCTTGGTTTTTGATTGCTTCCCAGAAAATCATCCCCTTTTTTAGCGGCAGCGAAGTCGCTGGAGTCGGGCGCTACAGCTATTTAGGCAAATCCGTACTAGAAATCATCCTCAATCTCATATTAAAACCACAGTTAGTATTAGGAAAAATTCTTTCCTTCGATACATTCAAATATTTATTTCTCCTCACCTTACCTGTGATTTGGCTGCTATTGCCATTTTCTGGCAAACTACGCCTACAATATTTAACAGCGCTAATTCCTGCCCTCCCTACCCTGCTCATCAACATTCTTTCTGACTTGCCATTTCAACGCAGCTTAGCCTATCAGTATTCAGTTCCTGTAATTCCCTTTTTATTGTTAGCAGTTATCGCGAAGGAAGAAACAAGGAAGAGGGAAGAAATAAGAGAAAACAAGGAAGAGGATAAAGCAAATAACCAACAGTTTTTAACATCTGTAAATTTGCCAAAATTTTCCTCTAGCAAAATTGCCAATTTACCATTTAAGAATTTCCGACTTCCTCAACTCCGGCTAGGAATTCAATTGCCGAGAATCATGATAATTTGGTCGTTAATAATTTTCCTATTTCTGGGCGAATATAAAGATTTTTATTTGTACATAAATAGACTAGATACCTGGCAAGCTACACGCGAAGCAGTCGCACAAGTTCAACCTCAAAGCAGTATTTTAACAGATAATAGACTTGCCCCTCACTTTGCCCACCGCCCAATAGTAAAATTGCTTTCACAAATTTCGCCCCAAACAAATTTAGCTGAATTTCAATACATATTATTAAACCTGCGCCATCCCTGGCCTGATACTGAAAAACTTGGTAATACCTTAGCAAATCAACTTAAAAACTCTCGCGATTTTCAATTAACTTATCAAAAGAACGAAGTTCTGCTATTTAAACGAATCGCTGATTAAACCAATAAAATGCTAACTTTAAAATTCCTAAAATCTCATCCAGTATTTTTAATAATTGTCGTGACAACGATAGTCTTATTTACCGCCAGCAGCGCGCGACACGCTTTGTTTCAGTCAACTGCATTCGACTTAGCAATTTTTGACCAAGCAATTTATTTAATCTCCCAATATCAAACGCCATTTTCCTCTTTAATGGCAATAAATATTTGGGGCGATCACGCCGCTTTTATTTTCTATCCACTAGCTTTACTTTACAAAATATATCCAGATGTTCACTGGCTTTTATTAGTGCAAGCTGTTTCCCTAGCTTTAGGCGCTTGGCCGAGTTGGAGTTTGGCACGTCAAGCCGGATTAAACGAACGAAAAGCAATTGCAATTTCAGCCGTATATCTGCTTTATCCCGCAGTATTTAATGTCAATCTCTTCGACTTCCACCCAGAAGTAATTGCTTTACCAGCACTGCTAGCAGCAATCTTAGCCGCGAGGCTGAATAAAACCTTGTGGTTTTGTGCTGCTATTGTATTAGTTTTGAGCTGCAAAGCCGTGCTATCTTTAACTGTGGCTGCGATGGGTTTGTGGCTGTTGTGTTTTGACAAAAAACGCAATTGTGGGCTCATAGCTCTCTTTCTAGGCGCGGGTTGGTTCCTGGTAGCTACTCAGGCAGTTATACCGTATTTTAATCAGGGAAGAGAACACGCGGGAATCGGGCGATATCAATATTTGGGAAACTCAGTTTTGGAAATTGCTATTAATTTAATAGTGAAACCAAATCTAGTTTTAGGGCGTTTGTTTTCTTTAGATACTTTTGAATATTTAGCGTTATTGGTATTACCTATAATTTGGTGGCTGTCTCCGCGTCATCTGTCATCTTTAATTGGTGCTGTGCCGATGTTGGCGATGAATATTCTTTCCGAAATCCCCGCTCAGCGGGATTTAATTCATCAATATTCTGTGCCGATATTGCCGTTTTTGTTGGTCGCCGTAATTTCCAGTTTAGCAGATAGCAATCAGCAAAAGAGAAAGACAATATTTGAGAGATTGCCAGTTCCTAATTATCCATTGCCTAGAGTCATTGTAATTTGGTCGTTGATTGCTTTCTTAGCTTTAGCAAAATACGGCTATTTCTGGACTATTTATTTAAATGGGCTCGACACTTTGCCAGCTACCAAAGAGGCAATTTCTCTTGTTGAAACCAAAGGCAGTGTTTTAACAACTGCTCAGATTGCTCCGCACTTAGCGCACCGCCCTGTCGTCAAAATAACTCTGGCTAACGCGCCGCCTGCCAATCTCGCAGAATTTGATTATGTATTGCTGAACCTCAGATATCCTGGCTGGATGAGCGATCGAGAATTTGTTAATAACTTAGTAACTAAACTAAAAAACACCCCTCAATTTCAACTAAAATATCAGCGAGACGACATATACCTATTTACTAAGAGTCATTTGTCAGCAGTCATCAGTCATTAGTCAGTAGTCATTATTAACTGGTTCCCCGGCTCTGCCTGGGAATCGATGTCTAGAGGCTCTGCCTCGCTTGCGGAGGAAAATTGGAGGCACAGCCTCTGGATCTGTGTTACCAGGCAGAGCCTGGGAACCAGTAAATCAATTTAACCTTAATCCTCAACTTTCAAAGCCCTTCTTGCCAACTTCACGTAAGTTTTCACAGTTTCATAAGGCATTTCCAAATCAGCAGCAATATCAAACAAAGATTCCCCCAATTCCCTGCGCGCCAAAATCGTCGCCCAAGTTTCAGCAATCTCAGCAGCACGACTTCCGCCTGTACGCTTTCTGTGCGCCATAAACTTCTGTGTCAATTCATCTATTCGCCCTGCCAATACGCTTTGTATCGACACTTCAGGTAGCGCTTCTGTCAACCATTGCGATCGCGTTTGTCCCAATCCAAAAGTTGTTTTGTGGCCAGTGCCGCAATAAGGCGCTAACCGCCCCAAAGCATAAAATAATTGTACAAAATCAGGGCGATTGTGAGCCGATCGCCCTAGCCCAAATTCCACAGCCCCAGTGAATCCCGTTACCATACCTTTTTTGCCCGCCGCTACCTTTTGCGACTCCAATTTGTGGCGGCTAATAATTGCATTTTCATCAATCCAATTCAAAAATTCTGCTTGGTCAAAATTTACACCAGAAAAGTTATTCCAGCGGCGCAAATAGCTGTGAAAAACATTTTCGGGAACTGGCAAAGGGAAGTGATGGCCTTTGCTACGAAAGCTTGTAGGAGTCACAAAACTAAGTTTGATTGTTGGCGAAAAGGGGGGTTCTGCTGTTAATAATTGCTGGTAAGTTGTGGGAGCAAAAGCAATATCGCAAGAGCGAATTAGCAGCGGAGCATTTCGCAAATCTATCTCTTCGGGCAAATTTTGCAGCCACTGACTCAGCCACTGCACTACTGGCTTTGAAATTCCTGTTACGTACCCAGGGTAAACGCATCTTAATTTCAACCTAAAACATGATAAGATTAAGTATTTAGCTAAATCAAGTGCGTAATTCAT
>NZ_JAUBQD010000109.1:0-11625 GCF_036701085.1 Microcoleus sp. Pol7_A1 | reverse complement strand
GTTTATTCAGGAAGTCGCACCTTAGTTTATCGGGCAGTCCGTACATCAGACCAATTACCTGTCGTCATCAAACTGCTGAAAAATGACTATCCCACCTTCAGCGAACTCGTGCAGTTTCGCAATCAGTACACCATTGCTAAAAATCTTAACTCACCCTTAATTATCCAAACTTATAGCCTGTCACCCTATCACAATGGTTATGCGTTAGTAATGGAAGACTTTGGGGGGATTTCTCTTCAGGAATGGGGAGTGAAAACGAAAAATCTACCCTCTTTGAGAGAGTTTTTAGAAATGGCGATCGCACTGTGCAATATCTTAGATATACTGTATCGCGAGCGCATCATTCACAAAGACATCAAACCCAGTAATATCTTAATTAATCCCGAAACTAAACAAGTCAAATTAATTGACTTTAGTATCGCCTCCTTGCTACCGCGAGAAACGCAAACTTTGATAAATCCCAATATCTTAGAAGGGACACTCGCTTATATTTCCCCAGAACAAACAGGCCGAATGAATCGGGGAATTGACTACAGAACTGATTTTTATTCTTTAGGTGTGACTTTCTACGAATTACTCACCGGAAAATTACCTTTTGAATCCAAAGATCCAATGGAATTAGTACATTCTCATATTGCCCAAGCCTCGCCGTTAGTGCATGAAATTAATTCAAAAATTCCCTATTTACTATCAGAAGTTGTCACAAAATTGATGGCAAAAAATGCCGAAAATCGCTATCAAAGTGCATTAGGAATGAAGTTTGATTTAGAAAAATGTTTAACTCAACTCCAAGAAACTGGTAACATTGAAAACTTTGAAATTGCACAGAGGGATCTGTGCGATCGCTTCATCATCCCCGATAAGCTCTACGGACGAGAAACCGAAGCAGCCACTTTACTGCAAGCCTTTGAAAGAGTCAGTAGTGGCGCAACAGAACAGATGCTCGTTGCAGGCTTTTCAGGGATTGGAAAAACCGCCGTCGTCAACGAAGTTCATAAACCCATTGTGCGGCAACGCGGCTACTTCATCAAAGGTAAATACGACCAGTTCAACCGCAACATCCCCTTCAGTGCCTTTGTCCAGGCTTTTCGCGACTTGATGTCACAACTATTGAGTGAAAGCGATACTCAGCTAGCACAATGGAAAGAGAAAATCTTATCTGCTTTAGGTGAAAATGGGCAAGTTTTAATAGATGTCATTCCCGAACTCGAACAGATTATCGGCAAACAGCCAGCAGCCCCAGAACTCTCTGGTAGTGCAGCTTTAAACCGCTTCAACTTGTTATTTGGCAAGTTCATAGCCCTGTTCGCTACAGCCGAGCATCCTTTGGTAATGTTTCTCGATGACTTGCAGTGGGCAGATTCAGCTTCACTAAGCTTGATGCAGGTGTTGATGAGTCAAAGCGAGATGGGCTATCTGCTAACGATTGGGGCATACCGAGATAACGAAGTCTTTCCGGCACATCCGCTAATGCTGACATTAGAGGAGATGAAGAAAGACTCAGCGACCGTCAGCACTCTAACCCTGGCTCCTTTAAGTCAATCTCACGTCAATCATTTGGTTGCCGACACCCTCAGTTGTTCCACAATCACAGCACAACCTTTGAGTGAGTTAGTGTATCAAAAAACCCAAGGCAACCCGTTCTTTGCTACTCAATTTATCAAAGCTTTGCATCAGGATGGCTACATTGCATATAACTTCACTGTAGGACACTGGCAGTGCGATATTGCAGCAGTGAAATTGCTCTCGCTTACTGATGATGTAGTCGAGTTCATGGCAATGCAATTGCAAAAGTTGCCCGATGCCACCCAAAATGTCCTCAAACTTGCTGCCTGTATTGGCGCTCAATTTGATTTAGAGACATTGGCTATAGTTTCAGAATTTTCTTCAATTGATGCAGCAACAGCATTGTGGAGAGCCTTGCAGGAGGGCTTGATTTTGCCCACGAGTCAGATTTACAAGTTTTTTCAGGGTACACAACAGTTTGACTCAGAGGATACCGTTAATCCAGCCTACCGTTTCCTGCACGATCGCGTCCAACAAGCCGCCTATTCTCTGATTCCCGATGACAACAAACAAGCAACCCACCTGCAAATTGGACAGCTACTTCAGCAAAAGCTCTCGGTTTCAGAGCAAGCAGAAAAGCTGTTTGATATTGTCGGACACCTGAACCGGGGACGGGCATTACTCACACAACCGAGCGAGCAAGAAGCGCTAGCACAACTGAATTTGCAAGCTGGAGTGAAGGCGAGAAATTCTACAGCTTACGCCGCAGCAAGGGTTTATTTACAAACGGGGATTAAGTTACTGCTGGCAAACTGCTGGCAACATCAGTATGAATTGACTCTGAATCTGTATGTTACGGCTGCGGAAGTTGCCTATTTGAATGGTGACTTTGATGGCATGGAACAGCAAGCCGCAGTGGTATTGCAGCAAGCACAGAGCATTTTCGACAAAGTTAAAATTTACGAAATCCAAATTGCGGCACAAATGGCTCAGAGTCAGGCGTTAGCTGCGATCGCTATCGCTAGAGACGTGCTGGGACAATTGGGAGTTGAACTCCCCACCGAACCTGATGAAGCCCAGATTGGCTCAGCTATACAAGCCGTTGCCAGCCAGCTTCAGGGCAGACGGATTGAAGAACTGCTTGATTTACCACTGATGAGCGATCGCAGTGCGATCGCCGCCATGCAACTATTAGGAGCATTGTTTGCACCCGTATTGGTGGGAATGCCAGGTTTACTGCCTCTCTTGGGCGCGATGATGGTGAAGTTGTCGCTCCAGTTTGGCAATGCCCCCGCCTCGACGGCAGGATATGGGCTTCATGGCATGGTGCTGTGTGCCTTTTTGGGCGAAGTCGAAACAGGCTACGAGTTTGGTAGATTAGCACTCTCGTTGGTGGAGAGGTTGAATGCTCAGTCCATGAAGTCCCTCACTCTCAACTTATTTGGGGCTTTTATCCAACATCACCAGCAAGCGGTATTGGCAACGCTACCGACGCTGAAAGATGGCTACACCACTGGCATAGAAACAGGCGATTTTCTCTACGCTGGCTACAACGTAACAGGTTACGCCTATAATGCGCTGTTTGCAGGTGTAGAGGTGGACGCATTGTCATCCGAATTGGCTGCTTACAATGCTGTCCTAGCTCAGATCAAACAAGATTCGGCGCATATTTATTCGGACATGGTGCGACAAACGGTGGAGCATTTGAGAGAAACTGTGAGCCAACCAGATTGCTTAACTGGCACTATCTATGATGAGACGCTGATGCTGCCGAAGCACCAGCAAGATAACGATCTTACCTCGATCGCCATTGTCTACATCTACAAACTGCTGCTTGCCTACTACTTTGGCAATTATCAGGCTGCCCTGGACTACATCACCCCAGTCAAGTCCCATTTGATGGGAGTATCGGGAATGGTTTTTATTCCCAATTTCCATTTTTATGCCGCGCTAACACACCTGGCAGTCTTCCCCACCCAGCCAGAAGTTGAGCAAGCCGAGCTGCTTGCTGTGGTTGCCAGCCATCAAACGGCTCTGCATCAATGGGCGCACAATGCCCCAATGAACTACTTGCACAAATGGTATCTGGTAGAAGCAGAGAGATGTCGAGTGTTGGGTGAAAAAGTTGCTGCTACCGAGCATTACGATCGGGCGATCGCCCTGGCTATTGAACACCAGTTCATCCACGAAGCAGCTTTAGCCAATGAACTGGCTGCCAAGTTCTACCTCGATTGGGGCAAAGAACGCATTGCCCAGGAATACATGACAAACGCCTATTACGGCTATGCTCGCTGGGGAGCAAAGGCCAAAGTTGCTGACTTAGAAAAACGCTATCCCCAACTGCTGGCTGCCATATTACAACAAACTCGCTCTGCCTTCTCGGTCAACGAAACTGTCTTTGCTGTAGGAACCGTCACATCCAACAGTTCTGCCACTTCTAGCAGTAGTGTCTCAGATACCCTAGATTTAGCTGCAATTCTCAAAGCTTCTCAAACTATCTCAGGCGAAATCGAACTCGAAAAACTGCTTTCATCGTTGCTTTCTATCGTTATCGAAAATGCTGGAGCCGATAAATGTGTGTTAATGCTCTTGCGAGACGATCGCCTGCTGATTAAAGGGTCAATTACTGTGGGAACGGAGCCAGTCGTATTGCAACGCCTTCCCATTGAGGACAGTCAGGATATTCCCTTAAAGCTGATTTACAAAGTCAAGCATAACAGGCAGACTGTTGTGCTGCTTGATGCGACGGCAGATCCTACTTTAGCTAATGACCCGTATATCATGCGTCAGCAGCCTCATAGTATCTTGTGTAGCCCGATTTTGCATCAAGGTAATTTGCTGGGCATTTTATATCTGGAGAATAATTTAGCAACGGGAGCATTTACAAGCGATCGCGTCGAACTGCTCAATTTACTCTGCGCTCAAGCGGCAATTTCTCTGGAAAATGCCAGACTTTACGAGCAGTCACAAACCTATTCCCAACAGCTAGAGCGATCGCTCGAAAACTTGAGTGCGAGTAACTCTCGCTTCCATAACCTGGTAGACAATGTGCCTGGGGTAGTTTATCAATATCGCATGAGTGCCGATGGGTTTATATCGTTGAGCTACATCAGTGCCGACTGTTACAGCTTACTAGAAATTACCCCAGAGCAAGCCATGTCCAATTGGCAGTTTTTCGACAATATGGTGCATCCAGATGATGCCGTGAGTTATCAACAGTCTCAAACTCAAGCCTTTCAAGCCATATCTCCATGGCAATGGTCAGGACGAATTATTACACTCTCTGGAATTATCAAGTGGATTCATGGGGAATCTCGAATCAAAAGACTTGCCGATGGGTCTATGGTTTGGGATGGATTATTGTTGGATATTAGCGAGCGCAAACGTGCAGAAGCCGCCATCGTCCAAAAATCTCAGGAATTAGAACAAGCTTTACAAAACTTGCAACAAACCCAATTGCAAATGATTCAAAGCGAAAAGATGTCGGCATTGGGTAATTTAGTAGCAGGCGTTGCCCATGAAATTAATAACCCCGTCGGCTTCCTAACTGGCAATTTGAATGAAGCTAAATCTACAGTTCAAGAATTAGTAGAGCATCTCAATCTCTATCGATCTCGCGCCCCGGAAACAGAGCTTGCCGACCATGCCGAAGATATCGATTTAGACTATATCATCGAAGACCTGCCCAAAATGATTGACTCGATGCAACTGGGATGCGATCGCATCACAGATATCAGCACTTCACTCCGCACCTTTTCTCGGGCTGACAAAGACTACAAAGTTCCTTTTAATATCCACTCTGGACTCGACAGCACGATCTTAATTCTCAAATATCGATTGAAAGCCAACGAGCGGCGACCCGCCATTGAAGTAGTGAAAGACTACGGCAATATTCCCGAGATCGAATGCTTCCCCGGACAGCTTAACCAGGTGTTTATGAACATTCTCGCCAATGCGATAGATGCACTGGAAGAATCAAATACAAATCGCAGCTTTGCAGAAATCAAGGCTAATCCCAACCGCATTACCATTCAAACCTCCTTAGTATATAACGGCGTGAAAATTAGTATTACTGATAATGGTCGGGGGATGACAGAATCAGTCAAACAAAAAATATTTGATCATTTATTTACGACAAAAGCAGTCGGGAAAGGGACGGGTTTGGGATTGGCGATCGCTCGTCAAATCGTCGTCGAAAAACATAGCGGTTCCCTTCAGGTTAACTCTATAATGGGAACAGAAA
Source organism: Microcoleus sp. Pol7_A1 (assembly GCF_036701085.1). NCBI lineage: Bacteria > Bacillati > Cyanobacteriota > Cyanophyceae > Oscillatoriales > Microcoleaceae > Microcoleus > Microcoleus sp. Pol7_A1. The sequence continues at coordinate 5,876 of NZ_JAUBQD010000109.1, read as the reverse complement.
CTGAATTGATCGTCACCTTACCCACTCACACCTAACAAAAAAGTTAAGACTTTCTCTTCTTCAGACTTATTTAAGCAACCACTAGCTCATCAATTATCAAACAGCAACAGCCATGAATAACTTTGACAAAAATAGTGACACTCCTACAAATGTTAAAATTCCCCACTATCAAATTATCTCTACAGTTTATTCAGGAAGTCGCACCTTGGTATATCGGGCTATCCGTACATCAGACCAATTACCTGTGGTCATCAAACTGCTGAAAAACGACTATCCCACCTTTAGCGAACTCGTGCAGTTTCGCAATCAATACACCATTGCCAAAAACCTTAATTCACCTTCGATAGTCCAAACCTATAGCCTGGAACCCTATCACAATGGCTGTGCGTTAGTGATGGAAGACTTTGGGGGAATTTCTCTTCAGGAATGGGCAGTCAAAAGGAAAAACGCACTATCTTTGAGAGAATTTTTAGAAGTCGCGAGATCCCTCTGCAATACCTTAGATATATTGTATCGCCATCGCATCATTCACAAAGACATTAAACCCAGCAATATTTTAATTAATCCCGAAACCAAACAAGTCAAATTAATCGACTTTAGTATTGCATCTTTGCTACCGCGAGAAACGCAAATACTAATTAATCCCAAGGTGTTAGAAGGAACACTAGCTTATATTTCCCCAGAACAAACTGGCCGAATGAATCGGGGGATTGACTATCGGACTGATTTTTATTCTCTAGGTGTTACCTTCTACGAATTACTGACAGGAGAGTTACCTTTTCAATCAAACGATCCGATGGAGTTGGTGCATTGTCATATTGCCAAAGTAGCACCCTTAGTACATGAAATTAACCCACAAATCCCGCCTCTACTATCAAAAATAGTTAGTAAATTGATGGCAAAAGATCTCGAAGACCGCTATCAGAGTGCATTAGGAGTGAAGTTTGATTTAGAGAAATGTTTTACTCAAATTCAAGAAATTGGTCAAATTGAATCCTTGGAAATTGCTCAAAAAGATGTAAGCGATCGCTTCATCATTCCAGATAAACTTTATGGAAGAGAAACCGAGGTATCAACTCTACTACAAGCATTTGAGCGAATCGCTAACCCCTCTGAATCAACCCTTGCTAAGGGGGGAAATAGGGGGGTAGAAATGATGCTAGTCGCTGGGTTTTCGGGAATTGGAAAAACAGCAGTCATCAAGGAAGTTCATAAACCGATTGTGCGGCAACGCGGTTATTTTATTAAAGGTAAATTCGATCAATTTCAACGTAAAATTCCCTTGAGTGCATTTGTGCAAGCATTCCGAGATTTAATTGGGCAATTGTTAACCGAAAGTGATGCACAGATTCAGCACTGGAAAAACCAAATATTATCAGCAGTTGGAGAAAATGGGCAGATATTTATTGAAGTCATCCCCGAACTAGAAAAAATTATAGGTCCCCAAGTACCTGTGAGAGAATTATCAGGAACTGCGGCACAAAATAGATTTAATTTATTGTTTCAAAAATTCACCCAAGTTTTTACCACCTTAGAACATCCATTAGTGATATTTTTAGATGATTTACAGTGGGCAGATTCGGCATCGCTGAAATTAATGCAGCTTTTAATGGCTGATACAGGTCATCTGTTATTAATAGGTGCATACCGCGATAACGAAGTCAATCCAGCACATCCATTAATGTTGACCTTGAGTGAGCTTCAAAAAAGCCAAGCAACGATTAATACGATTAATTTAGCACCATTAAGCGCAAGAAAAGTAAATCAGTTAGTAGCTGACACCCTGAAATCGACCGAAAGTTTGACATGGCCTCTTTCTCAACTGATATTTCAGAAAACCAAAGGAAATCCATTTTTTGCTACGCAATTTCTCAAAGCCTTACATCAAGAGCGACTAATTCAATTTAACTATCCCTCTCTATCCCCCACCCCCCTTACCAAGGGGGGACAGAGGGGGGTACAAGGGGGCTGGGAATGTGACATTGTACAAGTAAATCAGCTTGCGGTTACAGATGATGTTGTTGTCTTTATGGCATTGCAATTAGGAAAGCTACCGCCTTCAACTCAACAGATGTTGCAGTTAGCTGCTTGTATTGGCAATCAATTTGATTTAGCAACATTGGCAATTGTTTCGCAACAATCCCAAATTGAGACGGCTGCTGCTTTGTGGAAAGCATTAGAAGAAGGGTTGATTTTACCAGTTGGTGATGTTTATAAGTTTTATGTATGGCAAGAAAATCAAGCAGTTCCTCAACAAAATTCTCATAAGGTTATATACAATTTTTTACATGACAGAGTACAGCAAGCTGCTTATTCGCTGATTCCCGACGAGCAAAAACAACTGACGCACTTAAAAATTGGGCAATTGCTTTTAAGTGTAATGAGCAAGACAGAAAAAGAGGAAAAAATCTTTGAGATTGTCAATCAATTAAACAAAGGAGCCGATTTAATTGTCTCAGAAACAGAACGCGAGGAATTAGCAAAGCTAAATTTAGCTGCTGCACAAAAAGCCAAATCTGCAACCGCTTACATCGCAGCAATTGAATACACCACTAAAGGCATACAACTTCTCACAGGAAGTTGTTGGCAACAATACTATGATATAACCTTGGCACTACATGATTTAGCCGCAGAAGTAGCTTGTCTAAGCGGTGAGTTTAGACAAATGGAACAGATAGTCGAGCGGGTAGTACAAAATGCTCGTCAATTACTAGACAAAGTTAAGGTCTATGAAGTGACAATTTTAGCTGACGTAGCCCAGAGCCAACAGCCCAAAGCTATTAAAACCGCTCTTTCTGTTTTGAAATTATTTGGAATATCGTTTCCAGAGCAGCCCACTGACGCAGAGATCAATCAAAGTTTGCAACAGGCTCAAGATGTATTAAAAGGAAAAGATTTACAAGATTTGTTGGCACTACCTGAGATGATTGACCTTCAAGCTCTGGCAGTGATGCGAATTTTAGGAACCGTGACAGCAGCAGTCTATCAAGCGATTCCAAAACTACTGCCGTTAATCGTCTGCAAGCAAGTTAGCTTATCAGTTGAATATGGTAATGCTGCTGTATCAGCGCAGGCTTATGCTTGGTATGGAGTAATTTTGTGCGATCTTGGGGAAATAGATTTAGGTAATCGCGTTGGTCAACTGGCAATGGAACTACTATCACGTTTCCAGAATAGAGAATTTAAAGCCAGCACCATTAACATGGTTTATCCGTTTGTGAAGCCCTGGAAATATCATATTCAAGATTCACTTGCTCCTTTACTGGACGGATACCACAGCGGTCTGGAGATGGGTACTTTAGAATATGCTGCTTACTGTGCCTACAATTACTGTTCGCTGTCCTTTTTCCTAGGAAAAGATTTGTCAATCCTAGAACCAGAGATGAATGTTTACAATCAGGCATTAGCTCAACTCAAACAGGAAGTCGCTCATAACTATCTTAGAGTCTTTTATCAATCAGTCTTAAATTTGCTCGGTCAGAGCAAGTGTCCTTGGGAAATTCAAGGTGTAATCTATGACGAACACATAATGTTGCCCTTGCATCAGAAGGCTAACGATCTTTACGCAATGGGAACACTATATATCAATAAATTAATTCTTTGTTACTTGTTTAATGAGTGGGATCAAGCAATTAAAGTGGCAGTTGATGCCAAACAATATTTGAGTGGAGTATCCGGCTGTTTTATGGTTCCGGTGTTTCACTTTTACGATTCATTGACTCATCTTGCTATATTACCCAACGCTCAAAGTAGAGAATACGATGCCTTCGGCAGCCTTCGCCAATCCCTTCCCCAGGAAGTTATTAGCAACCAGAAAAAACTCAAACAATGGGCACACCATGCACCCACAAACCATTTACACAAATTTTATTTGGTGGAAGCAGAACAGTATCGGGTGTTGGGGCAGATGTATGAAGCAATGGATTACTACGATCGCGCTATAGCCTTTGCAAAAGAAAACGCATTTATCCAAGAAGAAGCACTAGCGAATGAACTTGCCGCCAAATTTTACCTCAATGGGGGGAAAGAAAAACTCGCCCAAGCATATATGCAAGAAGCATATTACTGCTACGCGCGTTGGGGTGCGAAAGCCAAAGTTGCTGACCTTGAAAAACGCTATCCTCAACTGCTTGCTCCCATCCTCCAGCAAACCCGTTCTCCCCTGTCAGCGAACGAAACTATCTTCACATTGGGGAGTGTTACTTCTACCAATTACCCGACTTCCCACAGTAGCAGTGCCTCTGAAACTCTAGATTTAGCTGCCATTCTTAAAGCTTCTCAAACTATCTCCGGCGAAATTGAATTTGAAAAACTGCTTTCATCGTTGCTTTCTATTGTCATCGAAAATGCGGGGGCTGATAAATGTTGGTTCATGCTCTTGCAAGACGATCGTCTACTGATCGAAGGGTCAATTACTGAGGGGTCAAAGCCAGTCGTATTTCAGCACATTCTGGTTGATGATAGCCACGACATTCCTCTGAGGCTGATTTACAAAGTCAAGCACAACAAGCAGACTGTTGTGCTGTTTGATGCCACGATCGATCCGACTTTGGCCAATGACCCTTATATTATTCGTCAGCAGCCTCAGAGTATCTTGTGCAGCCCGATTTTGCATCAAGGGAAATTGCTGGGCATTTTATATCTAGAAAATAATTTGGCGCCGGGGGCATTTACAAGCGATCGCGTCGAACTCCTCAACCTACTTTGCGCTCAAGCTGCTATCTCCCTAGAAAATGCCCGACTTTATCAGCAGTCACAAACCTCTGCTCAACAGCTAGAGCAAGCCTTGCATGATTTGCAGCAAACTCAATTGCAAATGATTCAAAGCGAAAAGATGTCGGCTTTGGGTAACTTAGTTGCTGGCGTTGCTCATGAAATTAATAACCCTGTAGGCTTTATTTACGGCAATTTGAATGAAGCTAAATCTACAGTTAAAGACTTAGTGGAGCATCTCAATCTCTATCGATCTCGCGCCCTAGAAACAGAGATTGCCGACCATGCCGAAGATATCGATTTAGACTATATCATCGAAGATTTACCCAACATCATTGACTCGATGCAATTGGGCTGCGATCGCATCAAAGATATCAGCACTTCACTCCGCACCTTTTCTCGCGCTGACAAAGATTACAAAGTTTCTTTTAATATCCACTCTGGACTCGACAGCACAATCTTAATTCTCAAATATCGATTGAAAGCCAACGATCGGCGACCCGCCATTGAAGTAGTGAAAGACTACGGCAATATTCCCGAGATCGAATGCTTCCCCGGACAGCTTAACCAGGTGTTTATGAACATTCTCGCCAATGCGATCGATGCACTGGAAGAATCAAATATTGGGAGGACTTTTGCCCAAATCAAAACTAGCCCTAATCGGATTAAAATTATAACATCCGCGGACAATCAAGAGGTAAAAATCACCATTGCTGATAATGGTCAAGGGATGAGTGAATCAGTCAAACAAAAGATTTTTGACCATTTATTTACAACAAAAGCTGTAGGGAAAGGCACGGGGTTAGGATTGGCGATCGCTCAACAAATCGTTACAGAAAAACATGGCGGTTCCATCCACGTTAACTCGATACTAGAAAAAGAAACTGAATTTATCATCACTTTACCTCTCAAGGCATAATAAACTCGTTAATTTTCCCTAGCATCCAGACTCATTTAACCCATGACTCACATCAATTATTAAATAAAAACGGTCATGAATAACTGTCACCAAAACACCAACATTCCCACAACCGTTCAAATTCCTAACTATCAAATTCTTGAAACCGTTTATTCAGGAAGTCGGACTTTAGGAATGAAAATTTAATAACATCAGCGATGTATAATAAATAAATGAGTGAATATGAATAGGTTTATGTTTCGGT
>NZ_JAUBQD010000108.1:4334-11765 GCF_036701085.1 Microcoleus sp. Pol7_A1 | reverse complement strand
AGATTTAATAGGGTTTTGTCTTGCTTTTGAGTCAGAAATACTCTTAATCGAGCGCCCATATATTAGTTACCCCACTAGAACTAGAGTTTTATTTATGTATCTTAACATAGTTTTGTTTTTTCTCGCCGACCTACTTACAGACATTTTTGGGAGCGATCGCAAATTCCCTCTGGACACGTTGCGCTGTATGGGATGTATTATGGAAGCCTCCCCACTCGTTGGGGAAACTAATTGAATGAAAACATTGCTCTATCTTTAGCTTCTTTAGGACTTTCTTTCGTTATCTCCTCACTCGCTGGGGAAACTAATTGAATGGAAACATGAAAAACTTAGAAACCCAACTCCTTGAAGAAGTCGGGTTTTTTACGCTTGCATCCGATCGCACTTACGAGATTAGGATTTACGCAAGGGTGGTCAGAATCTGGGTTTTTACGAGAATATTTCGTTGCAGGGCGCAGATAAGGTAAAAAACCCGATTTCTTTGGTCGCAGTGCGTCCACTATTGTAGATAAAATTAAATCTCCCGCTCAAATCAAATCCCTTAAGATCGGAATTATCCATCCTTCTCATCTCTTCCTCAGGGCCCTCAGCGCCCTCTGCGGTTAAATCCTCCAAAAACAACCTTAAACGATATAATTCAATCAAAACCGGGAAATTTGCGATCGTCCTTAAGCCTGCCAGGGAATGAATTACCTGTCTCATAGCTAAAGTCAGTTAAAACTGACTGCTAATATCAAGTACAATCTCTGCAAAACCAACTGTAAATCTCATAGATTATCTTCCCTGAAAACTCATCTAAATCAACCATTCTCAAACACATCCTACAGTCCTCGACCGAGGACTTTCGCTATGAGGCGGGGGTTTCAACCCCTGCTGGACTGCCGGACTCATCGGCTACCCTGCCTAACTCCAAACACCAAACTACTATGAGTACATCAAAACCCAAAAACTCCGATAGCAATAACCAATCAGGAAAACGAATTGTTTACTCCGAATTTGGCAATGTTGACAACTCCGCCGCCCTCGAACGAGGAATACAAGAAGTCCCCCCAAATCAACAAAACCTCAAAATTGAAGCATCCCGAAAAGGACGCGGCGGCAAAACTGTTACAGTTATCAGCGGCTTTCAGGGAAAACCCGAAACTTTAGCAACTCTAGCCAAACAGCTAAAAGCCCAATGCGGTACTGGCGGCACTGTCAAGGAAAATGAAATCGAAATTCAAGGCGAACACAAGCAAAAACTGCTAGAAATCATCACAAAGTTAGGCTATAAAGCTAAAATTAGTGGAGGGTAAATTAGTCAATAGTCATCATTGTATGGGCGGGGCTGGTTTATGATATACTTAGTTTTAAACATAGATGGTTGGTAAAACCCGCCCCTACATCGCGCCAATTATACGATCGCGAATCAACCAGAAATGATATTACCAATTACCGCCAATTTTTAATGTACACTCGACCTTTAGCTCGTTTAATCGAACAATTGCAGCGCTTGCCCGGAGTCGGCCCAAAAACTGCCCAGCGTTTAGCTTTACATATTTTGAAGCGACCGGAAGAAGAAGTGCAAGCCCTAGCTAAATCTTTGATTGATGCCAAACAGCAAGTAGGTTTCTGTCAAGTATGCTTTCACTTATCTGCTGACCCTGTTTGCGAAATTTGCCGCAATACCAACCGCGACAGTCATACCATTTGTGTAGTGTCAGAATCCCGCGACGTAATCGCTTTAGAAAAAACGCGGGAATATATGGGCAAATATCACGTTGTTGGTGGCGTTATCTCGCCGATGGATGGAATTGGCCCGGAACAATTGAACATTCAACCATTAGTCCGGCGCGTCAGCCAGCAAAAGATTAAGGAAGTAATTATTGCTATTAGTCCCAGCGTGGAAGGCGAAACTACTACTCTTTATATCGGTCACTTATTAAAACCTTTTACCTTAGTGACGCGCATAGCTTTTGGTTTGCCGATGGGGGGAGATTTGGAATATGCCGATGAAGTTACATTGGCTCGCGCTTTGGAAGGAAGGAGAGAGTTGGATTAGTTCTTCAATATTATTCGGCGGCTGAAACCGATCCTATGCAAACGAAGTCTGCCTGCGCGAACTAACAGCGGACTAACAACAGATAATAAGGCTACACTAAACTAAGTTACCGATAGTGAAAAATCATGGCTAAATTCGATCGACCTTTCACCTACCCCACAACCCGCAAAATCGACCAAACAGACGACTACCACGGCGTCGAAGTACCTGACCCCTACAGGTGGCTGGAAAATCCCGACTCTGAGGAAACCCAAGCTTGGGTGGAAGCCCAAAATGCAGTTACTTTTGCCTACCTCAACGAAATTCCGGCGCGGGAAAAAATCAAACAGCGCCTGACTCAACTTTGGGATTACGAGAAATACGGCATACCTTTCAAAGAAGGCGATCGCTATTTCTACTACAAGAATGACGGTCTGCAAAATCAATCCGTACTCTACACTTTGACATCCCTCGACGGCGAACCCAAAGTATTAATTGACCCCAACACTCTCTCAGAAGACGGAACCGTTGCTTTGGGTGGGGTAGCTATCAGCGAAGACGGCAAACTTATGGCCTACGGTTTGTCAACTTCCGGCTCCGACTGGCAGGAATGGAAAGTCCGCGATGTGGCAACCGGCGAAGATTTATCAGACCATTTAAAGTGGATTAAATTTTCAGGAGCATCCTGGACTCACGACGGTAAAGGCTTTTTTTACAGCCGCTACGACGAACCCAACGAAAAAACCAAACTAGAAGACGTTAACTATTACCAAAAACTGTTTTACCACCAAATCGGCACGCCGCAATGTGAAGACGTATTAATCTACGAGCGATTAGACCAGAAAGAGTGGGGATTTAGCGGCGGCGTCACCGAAGATGGTCGTTACTTAATTATCTCTGTTTGGCAGGGAACGGAAACGAAAAACTTGATTTTCTACAAGGATTTAACGGCACCGGAATCAACAGTTGTAGAACTCATTAGCGAATTCGAGGCTGAGTACAGTTTCATCGACAATGACGGTTCTCTTTTCTGGTTTCAAACAGACTTGAATGCACCGCTGGGCCGCATAATTGCGATCGACACCAACAACCCACCTCCTTCATCACTCGCTGGTGATGAAACCGCCCGTGAATCCCCCTGCAAAGAGGGGATTCACGGGGGATTCACAGAAATTATCCCCGAAGCAGCAGAAACTCTCGAAGGCATTAATCTCCTGAACAATCAATTTGTCGCTTCCTACTTGAAAGACGCTTACACCCAGATTAAAATCTTCAACTTAGACGGCTCTTTCGTGCGAGAAGTGGCCTTGCCCGGAATCGGTTCGGCGGGAGGATTTGGCGGCAAGCGGCACGACACCGAAACTTTTTATGCTTACACCAGTTTCACTGCACCTAACATCATCTACCACTACAATATGGTGACAGATGAAAGTACGATTTATCGGCAACCAAAAGTCGATTTTAATCCCGAGGATTACGAGACAAAACAAGTATTTTACCCGAGTAAAGACGGTACGCAAGTACCCATGTTTATCACCCACAAGAAAGGCTTGCAGTTGGATGGCAACAACCCCACCTACCTTTACGGCTACGGTGGTTTTGGCATCTCGCTGACTCCGAGTTTTTCTGTTAGCAATGTTGTGTGGTTGGAGATGGGCGGAGTTTATGCGATCGCCTGTTTGCGGGGAGGCGGTGAGTACGGCGAATCATGGCACCAAGCAGGCACAAAGTTGAACAAGCAAAACGTGTTTGATGACTTTATCAGCGCCGCTGAATGGTTGATCGAAAACAAGTACACCAAACCTGCTAAATTGGCGATCGCAGGCGGCAGCAACGGCGGTTTATTGGTGGGAGCTTGCATGACTCAGCGGCCGGAATTGTTCGGTGCAGCACTGCCGGCAGTCGGCGTCATGGATATGTTGCGCTTCCACAAATTTACCATTGGTTGGGCTTGGACTTCTGAATACGGTTCGCCGGAAAATCCCGAAGAATTTTCCACAATTCGCGGCTATTCTCCGTTGCACAACCTCAAACCGGGAACGGCTTATCCGGCGACAATGATTACAACTGCCGATCACGACGATCGAGTAGTTCCGGCCCACAGTTTCAAGTTTGCTTCTGCTTTGCAAGAAACCCATGCGGGAGAAAAACCGGTGTTAATTCGCATTGAAACCAAAGCGGGACACGGTGCCGGCAAACCCACTGCGAAAATCATTGAAGAATTGGCAGATGAATGGGCTTTTTTAGTGCGGGAACTCGATATTAACTAACGTTTAAAAAGTGCGGAATTGGGGGTGGCGCAGTCGGAGAAAGTGCGATCGCGCCACCCTCTATTTTTCCGCCTCTCCCCTAGGGTACGCACGCAGCACAAACCACCTCACCCTAGTATTTGAAATAATTTTTTGACCTAATCTCGCGTTCAATTTTCAAATCCTGCGATCGCTTCACTACCTTTGGCTGCGGACACCGGAAAATTAAAATCATAGATTAATGCAATTTGTCAACTCCTAGCTCGTGTTAAATTGCCTGACGCGATGTTAATTTTTGTATGTTTTAGTGGTATTTCTGATATTTTTTTGATATGGCTTCAATATAAGTAAATTTGGCAGCGATGTCAATGGCCAACAGTAGTAAATCGAATCGAAAATTAAAAATTTTCCAATTCTCGGAAACCACTTTTTTAAGTTGGCTTACGGTGAAGATTCAACAAAAAATCCTACTTACAACCGTACTGAGAAGCCTCGCGTTACCGGAATTACTGCCTTTTTTTAGCAATGCGTAAGTAATTGGCGATCGAAATCTCCATGTTCTCGCATAGCCTCTTCTCCAGTAAAAACAACTGACTGGCGCAGTCAAAGCCAGAAAACGCTTGCTTACGAGTTGGGGTGATTTGTCGTCCTAGCGACCCGCGATCGCCCGCAGCAGTCCTCGTCCAATTCTTTCCTAAAATCTCAAAAAAATACGTAAGTATTAAATTATTTATATAAAAATAATTCATTGAAAATTTATATTTTGGTGTTTATAGAATTTTCTCAATGTGGGTAGGCTAAAACAAATAACTAAATCAGGGAATAAAGAAAATGATCTCCCATCTGCCGAATTTTTCTGCCGTAAAAATACCTAAATCTACAAATATTGCCACTAAAAAAAACTTCTTTTTAAAAAAAGCAAGCTCTACAGCAGGGCGTGAAGCGAAAAAATCTCTAGTGATTGTTGACTCCCGAGTAGAAAACTACGAGCAATTGATCGGTGGTATTAAAGCTGGAACGGAAGTATTTGTACTCAATCCAACCAGGGGGGCGATCGAGCAAATCACCGAAATTTTGGGTCAGCGCAGCAGCATCAATAGCCTGCACATAGTTTCTCACGGCCGAGAAGCAGCAGTAGAAATCGGCTCAACAGAACTTAATATTGATAATCTAGAAACCTACAGCAACCAATTGCAGCAGTGGGGAAAAGCCCTTAACGAATCCGGCAGCATTCTACTTTACGGCTGTAACATAGCAGCCGGCGAATCCGGCCTTAAATTCATACAAAAACTCAGCGAATTAACAGGGACAAATATTGCCGCTTCCAATAATTTAACAGGGAGTGCAGCATTAGGTGGCGACTGGAAATTAGAAATTACTACAGGACTAATAAATACCGAATTAGCCTTTGAAAAAGAAGTCCTAGAAGGCTATACATCAGTCCTGGCTACCTTAGCGGCTGAAGAATTTAAAAATTCAACAGTAATCGGACCTTGGATATATGGAGTTGGCAACACCCTTACAGATAACCCAGGCTTAACCGCAGGTAGTACAGCCAACAGCAGCGGCGTTATTCCCGCTTTAGGGACTGGCGATCCACCTGGAACAGGTACTTTGAGATTAACATCAAATGAATTTACACAAGCAGCTTTTGTAATCTACAACAACCCAATCTCTGCCACTGAGGGTCTGAAAGTTACCTTTGATTTCTTTGCCTATAACAGAGGTACTGTCCCTTCTCAAGGGGATGGTTCCCTCCTTGGTGCCGATGGCATTAGTTTTTTCCTCATTGACGGAACAGCTACGCCAACAGAAGCGGGAGGATATGGTGGCTCTCTCGGCTATGCTCAGAATAATAATAGTCCCGCTTCACTTGGTATTTCAGGAGGTTATTTAGGTGTCGGATTAGACGAGTTTGGCAATTTTTCTCTCCCTCAAGGAGGAGCGGGAGGGCGTGTGGGCGGCCCCGGGCCGCGGCCGGATTCATTAGGACTTAGAGGCAGCCAAAGCACATCTTATAATTTTTTAACAAGCACTTCTATTGCCATTGGCATAGATAATAAAGATACAACCACTCGCACTGCTGCTAAAAGAAGCGTCCAAATTACATTATTCCCGGCCAATTCAATAATATCTCCTAACCGTCTGACAGTTGCCTTCGACTTAAACACCAATGGCATCTTTGATCCGGGCGAAACACTGATCGACATACCAAATTTGGCAACCGTAAACGGAACAGTGCCACGTACTTTTAAATTTGGGTTTGCTGCTTCGACAGGGGGAAATACAAACATTCACGAAGTTAATAATGTCATCGTCGAAAGTCTAGAGCCCCCTACACTCGTAGCCGACGTTTCCATTGTTAAAAAAGGCCCGCTCTATGCCATACCCAATAGCACCATTACCTATACGATTACCTCCACAAATAACGGGCCAAACAGCGCCGAAAGCGTCCTGATTCAAGATCCGCTCCCAGAGGGCTTAACTTTCGTCAGCACTGACAACGGCGGTACTTTCAACCCCACAACGAGGACGGTCATCTGGCCGGCGATTCCGACTCTGGCTAACGGTGCTAGCGAAACCCGTACCATCACCGCAATAGTTCCGGCAGTCGGCGGTCCCTTAACTAACACTGCCTATAGCACCTCCAGCACTTTCGACCGAGATCTAGCTAACAACAATAGTTCCCAACCAATCTCTCAAGTCTCAACTACAATTGTTGCTGCTAGTGCCGACCTAGTTACCACCAAAAGCGGGACTACCGCAGCAGCACCAGGTGAAAGAGTTACTTACACAATTTCGACAGTCAACAACGGCCCAAGCACAGCCGAAAACGTCACCGTTACCGACACCATCGTTCCCGGCTTAACAGGAGTAATCGCCTCCAACGGCGGTGTCTACGATCCCGCTACAGGTATTGTCACCTTTGCCGCAGGCAGCTTAGCCAACACAGGCAGTGTCACCAACACAGTCAGCTTTGTCGCACCCCCATCCGGCAGCGTCAGCAACACCGCCAGAAGCACCTCAGCTACCCCTGACCCGACTCCGGGCAACAACGAAGCTACATTCACCACACCTCTGACACCTAGTGCCGACCTAGTTACCACCAAAAGCGGGACTACCGCAGCAGCACCAGGTGAAAGAGTTACTTACACAATTTCG
>NZ_JAUBQD010000108.1:3400-4234 GCF_036701085.1 Microcoleus sp. Pol7_A1 | reverse complement strand
CAGTGTCACCAACACAGTCAGCTTTGTCGCACCCCCATCCGGCAGCGTCAGCAACACCGCCAGAAGCACCTCAGCTATCCCTGACCCGACTCCGGGCAACAACGAAGCTACATTCACCACACCTCTGACACCAACACCAACACCGACACCGACACCGACTCCAACTCCAACTCCAACACCGACTCCAACAACTCCAACTCCAACACCGACTCCAACAACTCCCACACCAACTCCAACTCCAACAACTCCCACACCAACTCCAACACCGACTCCAACTCCAACAACTCCAACTCCAACAACTCCCACACCAACTCCCACACCAACTCCAACTCCAACAACTCCCACACCAACTCCCACACCAACTCCAACTCCAACAACTCCCACACCAACTCCCACACCAACTCCAACTCCAACTGACAACCAACCGCCATTAGCCAACAATGCCAACTCCAGCCTCGGGCCCAACAGCAGCCAGTTAATTACGGGATTGGGAGGCAGCGACCCCGACGGGTCGATCGTCTCTTACACCATCAACAGCCTGCCCCCAGCAGACCAAGCCGTCCTGTTTTTAGGAGACCCAGCCAACGGCGGCGTACCGGTGACACCAGGTCAAGTCCTGACTCCAGCACAGTTACAGCAACTGTTTTTGCAAGCCACAGGCAACTTTACAGGAGCCAATTTCACCTACAGCGCCACAGACAACGACGGCGCCAGCAGTCCCGCTGTCGCTACTGTCGCGGCCATACTTCCAACTGACAACCAACCGCCAATTGCCAACAATGCCAACTCCAGCCTCGGGCCCAACAGCAGCCAGTTAGTCACGGGATTGGGAGG
>NZ_JAUBQD010000108.1:0-3300 GCF_036701085.1 Microcoleus sp. Pol7_A1 | reverse complement strand
TGCCAACTCCAGCCTCGGGCCCAACAGCAGCCAGTTAGTCACGGGATTGGGAGGAAGCGACCCCGACGGGTCGATCGCCTCTTACACCATTAACACCCTGCCCCCAGCAGACCAAGCAATCCTGTTTTTAGGAGATCCAACCAACGGTGGCGTACCGGTGACACCAGGTCAAGTCCTGACTCCAGCACAATTGCAGCAACTATTTTTGCAAGCCACAGGCAACTTTACAGGAGCCAATTTTACCTACAGCGCCACAGACAACGACGGCGCCTCCAGTCCCGCTGTCGCTACTGTGGCGGTTGTCGCCCTGCCGATTGCGCCAACTCCGACGCCAACTCCGACGCCAACTCCAGCGCCAACTCCGGCGCCCATCTCAAATCCGATCGCCGAAACAGATACCGACTGTCAGTGTTCGCCCATTATTGAAAAACCGGGAATTAACTTTGCGCCCCCGCAGCAACCACCCGCAGTTGGATTTATCCAGCCGATTTCACAATTTTCAGAGGAACAAACCACCAAAGGAACCGACGGCGATGACTTCATCGCAGACATTAAAGGCAACCAAAAAATTGTCGGTTTTGAAGGCAACGACCTGCTTTTAGGTGAAAACGGCGCGGACGAAATTTACGGCAACGAAGACAATGACACAATTTTTGGCGGCATTGACACCGATATTGTTTACGGAGACGGGGGCAACGATATCGTATTCGCAGGCAAACAGAACGACTGGATTGCCGGCGACTTAGACTCTGACACCCTGTTTGGAGATCGAGGTGCGGATACGATTCTCGGAGACACCGGGCAGAATAACTCCCAGAGTCCTGACGATGCTCGCGATTTGATTTTCGGAGGCGAGGCTGGAGACCTCATTAACGGCAACGAGGGCGACGATACCATTCATACCGGCAAAGCTGACGATATTGCCCTTGGAGGTAAAGAAAATGACTTAATTTGGGGCGAACTCGGCTCCGATACCTTGTTTGGTGGCATCGGCTCCGACACCTTGTTTGGCGGAATAGGCGACAAAAGGGCCAGGGACTCCCAGGGACACGACTTGCTGTACGGAGGCTTCGGCAACGACTTCCTCCACGGCCAACAAGGCAACGATACGCTGGTTGCAGGCAAAGATAACGATCGCGCTTACGGAGGTAAAGGCAATGACATCATCTACGGTCAATTAGGCTCCGATACGCTCTACGGCGGCGAAGGAGCCGATACTCTGCTCGGCGACAGTGGTAGTTCCCAGTCAGTTGGGGATACCGGCGAACAAGACTTAATCTTTGGTGGCAGCGGCAACGACATCATGGGCGGCGGCCACGGTAATGATACCGTGCAAGCAGGTAAAGGAAATGATTGTGTTTGGGGTGGCAAAGATAATGACCTGATTTGGGGCGAACTAGGCTCCGATACCCTTGTTGGGGACAGTGGCGACGACACCATGTACGGTGGTGCTCGAAGTCGAGCTAAAGATGTTGGCGGCCGGGACTTGCTCTTTGGTGGCATCGGTGCTGATGTGCTGTTCGGCGATGAGGGTGACGATACCATAGCCGGCGGTCAAGACAACGACTTGATTTACGCCGGCAAAGCTAACGACCTCATACACGGAGATCGGGGCGACGACTTGATTTACGGCGGTGACGGCAGCGATGAGCTCTGCGGTGACGAGGGCAGCGATACCATTAGCGGCGATCGTTCCGATAACCGGGGTGTCTCGGTGGGCGCAAACGACCAGCAAGACTGCATCAACGGCGGTGACGGCGATGACTTGCTCTACGGCAACGAAGGGCAAGATACTATCAACGGAGATGCTGGCAGCGATACCCTGATTGGTGGTAAAGATAGCGACCTTCTCAATGGGGGTGCTGGAGATGACTGGCTGTTTGGCGACTTGGGCGACGATACTTTAATTGGAGGTATTGGGAGCGATCGATTTGTGTTGAGTGGTGATGGCGGCACTGATACTGTGATTAACTTCGAGGTAGGCGTCGATAAGTTTGTTGTGAGCGACGGCCTGAGTTTCCAGCAGTTGCAATTTAGCGCCACTCCGAACGGTACGTTGCTGCAAGTAGCAGGAACCGATCGGGTTTTAGCGAATTTGGTGGGGGTTAACGGGGCGATCGGCTCCTCGGATTTCCTATCAGAGATATTACGCTCTGAGGCTTAGAATTGGCCGCGAAAGTCGCCGGTTCTCCGAACAAAACGCCACAGCAGATCGTAACTTCTGTGGCGTTCCTCACAATACTCAATCCTGGTTAGAAACTTTATAGCACTCGGCGCTTGACACCGCTTTTACACTTGCCTTTCGTCCCTCTTTAAGAGACTAAAGAATAAAGGCGTATAGAAACCGGATTTGGTATAACTTTGTATCGCGGTTTTCAGGTGTCCCAAGGTACACAAGGGTTGGTAGCTCAAATTTTTACTACAAACCAATTTTATTGGGGTTGTGCGATCGGACTTAATAGGAAACTAAAACTCATCACTAATTCCCCATTCCCCATTCCATTGATTCACGCTCCGGAACTCAAGGATACGATAGCTGTTTTTTTCCTAATATCCTAGATAACTCAAGGACTTACGCAGCCACTCTACATATAGCGTGTCTTTGCTTGTGCGATCGCTACTAATTGATCTGTTACTCAAAAATTGTTCGGGATGGATAGAGAGGTGCGATCGCACAAGCACAAGTTAACATTGAGCGAGCCCCGGAGCATGAAACGCTGACGAAAAGGCTGATGGTATTGCACAATTGACTTGTTAGAAGGCGATTGCTGCGATAATACTTGTTCGACATCTGAACCCCTGTCTAAATATGTCATTTAACTATGTATATTATTGGCAATATTTACTGACGAGTCAAACCAACTACACTTTAACAAATTTAGGCTAACATTTAGAATTATTTAGCCATAATACTATCAACAGTTACTGAAAAAAATCACAATTAATACCCAACCTATTGTGACATAACCTGAAATGAGACATCACAGAATATGCTGAAGTCTCCCTAGTTTTTGAGGACGAGGGTATTAGACAAAAGATACGAGCCAAATATCGAATTAGCCCGCAGCCCATTTAGTCAAAAAGAACACAGACTATTACCAGGAATAGCATTGATAAATTGTATATATCAACCAAAAAAGCGGTGGATTTTCGGTGATAAATTACCGGATTTAGCGCCCTTGTGATGACGGTAAAAGCCATCAAGAACACGTTGCTGATATGTTATAGCAATCCTATATGATTTGTGAGAATTTACCATAACTGTGAAGCTTGGGGAAATCAAATATCTGATAATGAGTA
>NZ_JAUBQD010000166.1:0-1271 GCF_036701085.1 Microcoleus sp. Pol7_A1 | reverse complement strand
TTTGCCAACAATAGCTCAAAACCTTTGCCCCACTTGTTTTGAGTATTTATACTTGTCGCAAAAGTGACACGCTCCCGGAGGATCGGAGGATCTCTGTAGGGACTTAGATCAAACAATGTCGATCGTTGGAGAGTAAGCTATTGTCGCGTACCGAGCTAAATGGATTCTTCCGCCGATTGCGTTGGTCGATGCCAAAAAATTTAGAAGAATTGCGGCGGGTTTTCTGTAAGTGCCAGCTTTTTAAAAACATCAACCATTTATAGCAGTTATTAGTCACATGAGGTAGATATTTGAATCGGGAAACCTTACCACTAAAGGAATTCAACATACCTCGCTATAGCGAGAAAGGCTATAGGTTGCGATTAATTCTTTGAATCTGCCGGACGTAATTTGTATTAGCTCTGACCCAGCAGCGAGTGCTGCTCATAGAACGGCTGCCCACCCATAGCCAAGGTTTTCCCCGTCGGTCAAGAGAAATTCCAACAGTATCAAATCTTTCTCCAGTTGGCATCATCCTATCAACTGACAACTCAAGCATATCCAGTCGGTTACTTTGACCAGTCCTATTTTGACAGCGAACATTCAAACCTTCTGGATCTACCGGCTTCCCACACCCAAGGCATGACTCCACTATTTCCGTTGACAATGCGGTAGTCTCTATTTTTGTCAGCCTCTGGATATGTGTTGGGATTTTGGGTAGTCATGCATAGTAATGATATCGTTTTCTTATGCAAGAATTATAGTGATGTACAAAGTTAAAAATTGCCCCAATATGGTTTGGCAGTTTTTTTGAGAAAGACAAGGTTTTACGAACCAAACGAGAAATTTGCTGCCGTAAAGAATTATTAAGTATTTCAATATAACTGGTTTGTTCCGATTATTTACCTACAGGTCGATGTCTTTTAAAAAGTAGGACTTCTGAATAAGATTCCCAAAAATCAGTATAACAAACAGCACATTGTCTATAGAAAGGAGGTAAAGATTGCCAGAGCTCTTCCGCAGATTTTTTTGAGCGGTTTCCAATATAAAGTCCAACAATTTCACGGGTATTTCGATCGAAAGCTATCCAGAGCCATTGCTTATTTCGCTGTTTTTTGACAAATGACCACATTTCATCTAGCTGTAAAGTCAATGAACCTTTCGGTTTTTTCATCACCAAATTTCCGAGAAATTTCGGCATACTTTTTATTTACATAGGGCTTGCTGGATAAGTGCAGAAAGGTTACACGGCCTGGTTATGCGATCGTCCGATCAAGAAAAGTGTGCAAGAT
>NZ_JAUBQD010000107.1:0-11994 GCF_036701085.1 Microcoleus sp. Pol7_A1 | reverse complement strand
TGATTTTAAATCATCCAAATCTTCCTTCAGTCTTGTCTTATGGTACTCTGGCTGCTTAAAAACTGTCCGGAGTATTGGATAATTTAGGTTAAAAAATATAAGTATGAAGCTCTTGAACTCCCATTTGTTGTGAATATCGCTGATTATAAAAGTAAATGTTCTAGTATGTAATCAAGATAGCTTTTTTCAGTGCGACGAGTAAGAGTTTTGAGTCGGATAGTGCGCCGAACTCGATTGAAAAAAAGAGATTCCGATGGGAGTAATAAGGGGTTGACATACATGAGAAAATTGCGGTATTTTGTGGTTATTATGATGTATTGTACCGCATCGGCGATACAATTATAATTTATGCGGCTGACTTGCTGGTGAGGATATATACCCAGGCTATTTGGTTGGAGTTTAGCCTCGTATATAGTAGGTGAGAGTTGTTAATGAGTGAGAGTTGTTAATGAGTACGAAGAACCAGCATTATGTCCCACAGCTTCTGCTTAACCATTTTGCTTGTGATGGGAGCAAGGGTAAAAAAATCATCAATATATTTGATATGGATAGGTCGCACGTGAGATATAATCAACCAGTTAGAGAAGTCTTCTCACAGAACTATTTTTATGACAAAGACAACCGAGTCGAGAATTTTCTACGTGACATGATAGAGGGACCAGCTTCAAGCGTAGTAAAGAAAATCGTTAGTGGAGATTTTAATATAATCAGCGAAGACCTATTAACTTTGCACAGATTTATTTTATCTCTATACTTCAGAACGCCTGAAGCTAGTAAAAGAGTGAGTGGATTCGTCAATTCGCAATTTGAGTCAATAGTGCGAGAGTGTCTAAGTTTGAATGGATTTGATCCAGAGGAGGCAAGTGCTGGAGGATTCAAGTTTAACCAGGATAATTTAGCCTCTCTAATTACTCTTAATGCGGTGCTTGTTGCTGGGCTTTTAGGAGATTTGGAATATCATATTATCAAAAATGAAACTTCCTCAGAATTTTATATATCCGATCATCCCGTATTTATGTACAACTGGCTTTACCGCGAACTAGAAGATCCTGCCGTCACAAGTATTACCGCCATGGGATTGCAAATTTTTATTCCATTGTCACCAAAAATAACACTTTGTCTGTACGATCCAAAAGTATATAAATATGGACATAGAAACTCCGTAACTTGCATTTATAATGATAGCGATATTGAAATCTTGAATTCGTTCCAAGTCATCAACTCAGATTCGATAATAGGGTTTTATTCGAGGGAAAGCGAGGCTCATATAAGACAGTTATATGAAAGATACAAAGATATTAAACTGCATCAGTATGAGAGTGGTATGTTGTCAACCAAGAAGGAAGGTAAAGGAAAAATAAGATCGAGGCATTTTGTTTTTACACGACAAGCCAAATTAAAGAAAATGCCTTCATTCATAAAAATCAAGAGAAAATCTAAAGGCTATGCGTCTTCTTATCAAGAAAGAGATCCTGAGCTATCTGCAAAACACATGGAGTTCCTAAGGTTTATAGATGAGCAAAGACAACCTAGTATTCTTGAATTAGATCGAGGCGGCGATCATTAGACATCTCCCAAAAAGAATCTAAAACCCTTGCCCTATGTACAAAAGGTTACTTGCAGCCGCTAAACCGGAAGGTTACATTTTTTCCCGACAGGTGAAATGCGATCGCCCGCAACTCCTTCCCATCGCTCGCGCTCTTTCCCTCTCTTCACAAAATAGAGCCACCAGCAAGGCTCAAATCAGATCCGGATCGATCGCCTGCAATCGCCAATATGCGGTCAATCGCTCTTTCTGTTGCTGTTGTCGATCGATTACGGGGCCCTGGGCTTGTGCGCCTTCGCGTTCCTGCGCCGGCTTGTTCCTCCCCGTCAGCAACCAATTCCCCTCGCTATCCCACCAGCGCAACCATTGCTGAGTCTGATTTTGATAACTGCCTTTCCATAGGCCCAATTGTACTCCTATAAGTTCGATCGGGTAGTGAAGGAAAGGATATTACAAAATAAAAGCCTTTCATCCCGGTGACTTTAGTCCGGGGATGAAAGGCTTTTGCAGGTTTTGACCAGCCATCAATCTTGTTGGTTTGACAGATTTAAGCTAACTTTATTCAAATGCAAGTATGTTAATTTTCGGACTTATGTCCTTGCGATTCTCGCACAGCAACTTCTGAATCCGGCTGATTCAGAGCCATTTCTAGAGATTTGGCCATCTCGACTGACTCAGGAGTGCGCTTAGAAAATCCCCACACAAACATCAAGACGATACTGGAAACTAGCAGCCATTGCGGAGGAACTAAATCCGGATTAATTACTTTCACCAACAAACGCATTCCTACGAACCCAACAGTGATGTAACCAGCACTTTCTAGGTGAACGAATTCATCCAGCCAGCGGATGAACAATCCGGCCATGAATCGCAGGGCAATAATTCCAATAGTAGCGCCTGTTACAACGATAAAAGTGTCGTCAGAAACAGCGATCGCAGTAGTAACGCTATCCAAAGAAAACGCTAAATCCGTAAAAGCAATCATGGGAATTGCTTGCCACACAGACGCAAATCTGGGCCCGTGATGTTCTCCTTCGGAGTCTGTGTCTGAAGTAAAATGTTGGAAAACAAGCCACAGCAGGTAAAGTGCACCAAGCAGTTCAAACTGCCAGAACTGGATCACCCAAGTAGCCGTTAAAATTAGTGAGATCCGCAGTACAAAAGCAATTATCAAACCCAAGTTGAGAGCTTTTTGCTGATCCTTGGCATCTTCCAAACCTTTAGAAATAGACGCCAGGGCGATCGCGTTGTCAGCCGAAAGTACAGCCTCCAAAGCCACCAAAACCAACAATAATAAAAAGCCGTCAACTCCAAAATTGGGTGAAGCGTCGAGAAATTGGTCTATCATTAACTATTTTGGGCACCTAAGATTGGCAAGGGTCGAGCGCAGCGCAAATTACCCGCTCTGTCTAAAATTAGTGTCACCTTCACTTAAATCTTAACCTAATGCGGTAATTCTGCACTACTCCGATCGTCGGAACGAAGAAAGTTGGGCAACGGATTCGTTTGCTTCGGATGTAACCGATGTAACTGATGTAACCGATGGATGTTGAGGTAAGAGGACACAAAGAAGAGGGAAGAAGCAGGATTTTTCCCACTCTCCCACTCTCCCACTTTCCCCATCTCCGACTCCCCCACACCCCCACTCTCCACTCTCCCACTCCTCCCCGAACCCACCAAATTTATTTCAAGTTGTAACAAATGATTCCCAAAAGCGCCAATTTGTCTGAAATTGGTGAAAGCTCGTGCCCGCGAAAAGGAGTTTTCCCAATATGTCTTTAACAGATACCCAAGTCTACGTAGCGCTCGTAATTGCTTTGATTCCCGGAATCATGGCTTTCCGGCTCGCAACTGAACTGTACAAGTAGTTTCCAGGCACCAGCCGCGAACCGCTCGATCGCCTGCCCTAGTAGTTAACTCTCTGGCATTACAGACAATTGCTGCCTCAGTGGAGTAAATTGTCTGTTGTCACCAAGACTAGACTGCAAGGGCAGGCATTTTTATTGGGAAATTCTGTCCTCAGGCGTCACCTCGCACCCCCAGAATGCCCCCGCCACAGCGCCAGCTTGTTGCTAATAGAGGAATGGGTGACGAAGGAGGAGTCCCACCCCGCTCGTCGATTTTGAGCTGAGTGATAACAGACCACGGGTAGGCGACTACTCACTAATTAAGTCTATCATTGGGACGATTAATGGCATATTTGACAACTCCCCATGCCTCCCATAGGAAGGGATTCATAAGACCATAATTAAGTCTTACAGGTGATGACAAATCACCTCTACACGCTCAAAAACCACTACCATTACGATTCGTATTGCAATTGGGCTTACTTTTATCTTGTTTTGCTTTCCGAGTCCATCACAACGCCTCTATTGGTAAGCTGCGTGTCCACCATTGCTTGTTTGCCCAGGCTTATGTCATGCCGATCCGACATAAATCAGGGGTTGCTCCTTAATAAAACACTTCAACGCTACGCCTGGTGATTCTTAGTCGCCGATTAGTTCTAGCATTTTGACGGCCGTTGAAACCGCAACCGCGTTCCTCCCATGTCGGTAGCCCAGGGCTTCCCGCTCGTTCTTCGGCGATCGAATATATGGTACGGACTTCTTGCAAAAGTCATGCTGAAAAGTTGAGTTCGTAATTATTATAGATGCCCGCAATCAAGTTGAAGTTTAAGCCAATCTGCAGACTTCTTACAAGCATTCGCAAACTATCTTGAAATGCCTCTGCGTTCATCTGCGGTTTCCTTCTGGCATCAAAGATTTATGCAATCTTGTCTCATCATTCAGCAAGCATTGACGAGTAATGCGATTGTCGCCATTGAGGATTTGACCAAAATCCGAGAGCGGACTAATCAGATGCCCCGCACCAAAACAGAACGCAGACGTTCTAATCGTTGGGCGTTCTATCAGTTGCCACAATTCCTTGATTAGAAAGCTATTGATGCTAGGCTTGAAGTTCGCTATCAATCCCCGCTACACGAGTCAAACCTGCGATCGATGCCTGCACATCCATCCGGCTGGCGTCAATCCTATCGGATCGGAAAAAGCTTTAAATGCGGACATTGTGGCTGGCATGGCGATGCTGATTTGAATGGTGCCAAGATGATTAAATTATTTGGGTAGTCTGTAAACCGACTTGAAGGCAACAAGCTATTCTTTAGCTTGAGGGCTGTTGAAAGCCGCCGCTAACGGGTAACGCGGTTAGCGGTGGGTAGTTTACTCAGTCTCAAAAATCTTGGCTGTCAGCACCCTGACAAACCGGGGGGGTGTGCGTTAAGCTCAGAATTTTCTGTTTTCAGCTCTAAAACCTCAGTCTCAGGTATTTGAAAAAAAATTATGCAAGCGATTCAACCCACCGTTACTCCACTGCGACCTGTAAAAAACTCCCCTCGGGTTGCTCCTCGTCGCAGCAGCAGCCGCCAGCGTTCCTACCCTCACCAAACGCTCGGCGCCGAAACAGGAGTCAAGTTAGCAGTCAACATCGTACTTTCAGTCTGTGCCGCTTCTGCTTTTATTCAGCTTTGGCCTCACTACCGGGCCGTGCAAGAAAAATTGCACGAAATCCAAGCTGAAGTCAATCTTACCCAAGGGCGAGTCGATCGATCGCGATCCGAGTTTAACCGCTACTTTGACCCCAGTCTTGCTAAAACTGTGATGCAAGAGCAAAGCAATCAAGCTGACCCCCAGCAGCGTCCGGTGATTTTGCAGGAACCCGAGGTACTCGAAGCCGAGGAATCAACCCCGCAACCTTAAGGGAAGGGAAGTTTTGGGTTTTGATATCACGTCCGATAGCATCATTCTTGTATGTCATTGCTTCGTACAGCGAACAATGACAGATGAATCTGTCGGACGTGATATGACTTTTGAGTTAAAGAGTTTTGAGGATCGTTCTTGTCTGTCATTGCGACCGAAACTCAGACCTGTGTATTGACGCCCTGCTGCAAGCTCAAAACTTCAAACTCCGGCTTATACTGACTTGGCCAGCACGGTTGTTTCTTTCAGTAGTTGCAGTGCAGCTTGATATTGCAAGTCTGCTGCGGTGCCGATTTGATCGCGCGCAATGGATTCCAAAGGCACGACCCGATCGGGCGAAATCCCCAGTTTGTTAATATCTGTGTGGTTCGGCGTCTCGTACTTAGCAACTGTCACGGCTAACCCGGAACCGTCAGACAAATCAAACAGCGACTGAATCAGCCCTTTACCAAAAGTCTTTTCTCCGACCAGTTGAGCTCTGCCGTTATCTTGCAGCGCACCAGCCAAAATTTCGCTAGCACTGGCACTTCCCTTGTTCACCAAAACAATCAGCGGATCGCCAGTCAAGGCCTGTCCTGAGGCTTCAAAACTGCCGAGAATGCCTTGTCGGTTAACCGTGTAGACGATCGTCCCAGAGTCGAGCCACAAGCGGGCAATTTCAATCCCTGCTTGCAACAGTCCGCCCGGGTTGTTCCGCAGGTCGAGAATGTAGGCGGCGGCTCCTTGTTTTTCCAAGCTGTCGATCGCGCGAGCGACTTCCTCAGTGGCGTTAGCGCTGAATTGACTGAGGCGAATGTAGCCCACGGGTAAATTCTCCGCCCCCGACTGCAATTCGGCGTAAACCGGATTCAGAGCAATGCGATCGCGCACTAGCTTAATTTCCTCAGCAGCGTCCCTTCCCTCGCGCCCCAAGGTGAGGGTGACAGGAGTGCCGATGCGGCCGCGCATTCGAGTTGCGGCTTCGTCTAGGCTCAATTCTGAGGTAGGAGTACCATCAATTTTCAGAATCCGATCGAGGGGTTGGATGCCGGCTTTATCCGCCGGTGAGCCGGCCAAAGGAGCCACCACTGTCAGGGTATTTGTTTGGGGGTCGATCGCAATTTGCAGCCCAACTCCAGTCAATTCTCCGGAAGTGTTGACCTGCAAACTTCGGTACTGTTCGGGTTTCAGCAGTCGCGTGAAAGGGTCGTCGAGATTCGCCAGCATCCCCTGAATAGCCGTGTAAGTCTGCTGTCTGTCGTTGAGCGGTTGCTTGACAGCTTTTTCGCGAATCGACCACCAGTTTTTAGAGTTGAATTTGTCATCCACATAAGAGCGATTGACAATTCGCCAAGCTTCGCTCAAAAGCTGCTGTTCTGGAGTTAGGGCCGCCGCTGGCCCGGCCCACGGGCCTAGAACCAGGGCGACTTGGAGGAAAAGTAAAATAGCAATCTGGAAAACTCGTCTGTGCATGATTTTTCTGTAAAAGATAGGCAAGTATTGCATCTCCTGTATTTTAAGTTTGTAGGCTTTTAAGCTTTTGCGCATTTAAATATCCCCAAAGCATTCGGCATTCGTCAAACCTCCGCCGCCAACAAAAAATTAGTTAAATGTAACATTTAATCGCAAAATTAGTGAAGTTTTATCATTAATATTAAAATTAACGCCCCACCGACCCGCTGGCCGGCTCGGACTTTGGTTCTGGGCTCGGCTCTTGGCTGTATGCCAGCTTGGGGCGAATGTTGAGCTTGCAGAAAATGGTATTTGAGACTCGGCAAAAGCATCGCTCGCGTGAAATTTGCACAGCAATTATGTTACATTTTTTATCACAGTCTGGAATTCGATCGGGCAACGCCAGCGAGTAGGGACAAGCCACCGCTTAGTTTCCCAGGGCTTGCAGGCGATCGCACAATAGAGTTCCTTTCGTCAGCTCCAAATTTAAAAAATAGCCTCAGGCATTTGCTAGTAAAAGCAAGCTGCTCGGCGCGGGGCGACAAAAAACCTTGTGGCTGCTGCCCTGAACCTCAACCACAGCAATATTCTTTTAGGAATTCTGGCTCCATGTTTTCTAAACAAATCACCGACTCAAAAACCTACCAGTGGTTTGAGGAACGCCTGGAAATTCAGGCGCTCGCCGATGACATCACTACGAAGTACGTACCCCCGCACGTCAATATTTTCTACTGCTTGGGCGGAATTACTTTAGTTTGCTTTCTGATCCAGTTTGCTACTGGCTTCGCCATGACTTTCTATTACCGTCCCACGGTAGCAGAAGCTTTTTCTTCAGTGCAATACCTGATGAATGAAGTCAACTTCGGCTGGCTGATCCGCTCCATCCACCGCTGGTCTGCCAGCATGATGGTACTGATGATGATTTTGCACACCTTCCGGGTTTACCTGACCGGCGGCTTCAAAAAGCCCCGCGAGTTAACCTGGGTGACAGGAGTAATCTTGGCAGTCATCACTGTTTCTTTCGGCGTGACCGGCTATTCGCTGCCTTGGGATCAAATTGGTTACTGGGCGGTTAAAATCGTTTCGGGCGTCCCCGAAGCCATCCCGTTTGTCGGCTCTTTGATGGTTGAACTGCTGCGCGGCGGTGTCAGCGTCGGTCAAGGCACTTTGACTCGCTACTACAGCTTGCACACTTTTGTGTTGCCTTGGCTGATTGTAGTATTCATGCTGGCTCACTTCTTGATGATTCGCAAGCAAGGTATCTCTGGCCCGTTGTAAGTTTTGAGTTGTGGGGGCGGTATTTTTTTTGCCCCCCGCTGAATTTTGAGTGAAAAATTCAGAATTCATCACTCATGATATTTATTTACGGTCAATACTTCCTGCGATCGCGCCGCTGATTCAGACTAACGAATACAGCGGAATCCCAGGCCCGGGTAAAACTAAAAGGAGAACACTCTCACTATGTCTATTATCAAAAAACCAGATTTGAGCGATCCAGACCTCCGCGCTAAGCTCGCTAAGGGCATGGGTCACAACTATTACGGCGAACCAGCTTGGCCTAATGACTTGCTCTACGTTTTCCCTATAGTAATCATGGGAACGTTTGCTCTTTGCGTCGGTTTGGCTGTACTCGACCCGGCTTTGGTTGGAGAACCGGCCGATCCTTTTGCTACTCCGCTGGAAATTCTGCCGGAATGGTATTTGTGGCCTGTGTTCCAACTCCTGCGGGTTTTGCCTAACAAATTGTTGGGTATTGCTTGCATGGCTGCTGTTCCCCTTGGCTTGATTTTGATTCCGTTCATCGAAAGCGTTAACAAGTTTCAAAATCCGTTCCGCCGCCCTGTTGCTACTACAGTTTTCCTGTTGGGAACTGCGGTAACTCTGTGGTTGGGTATTGGTGCTATTTTCCCGATCGACAAATCTTTCACGCTGGGTCTTTTCTAAGATTTAAGCTTGCTTGATTTTGACGCCTGCGGATTTTCTGTAAAGTGCTTTTGTACTGGTGGGAAACTTTAGCGGGCGTCATTTGATTTTAGATTTTAGATTTTAGATTTTAGATTTTGGATTTTAGATTTTGGATTTTATATTTATAGCTCTAAAATTTAATAATTATCAGTAATTAATTGTCTAAGTTTATTCAATCAAACTCAGAATTATAAAATATATCTAATACCAAATCCGGGTTAGCTACCCCCGTTATGATAGCGAAAAAAACAGCACTCACTTCTATTTTTTTAAACCCCCTAAATCGGAGATAAATTGTGCAAGAAAGCTGCTACCAATTTTGGAGATTTTAGCGACTTTAAAAATTAGTAAACAAGTGAATATATTCGCCTTCGCAAAGCGAGCGATCCTTGAGGATTCTTGATGAGATAACTTCGCCGCCCGACGAGCGGTTATACTTCACAAGGCGAGCTGTTTTGTGGCAACCAGTAATACCAACTGTCAATTACTCAAGAAAAAAGTGCAATTTTCATCCGTTTGTCAGCAACCGGAGAAATTTTAGCCGCTCTCAATGGGGTGTCGCCCAGTCTAATTAATGTCGCCGATTTTGGCTAAATTTAATAGCAAGTAGTCGCACATAACTACGGTTTATTTGCGACTCTCAGAGATTGGGTCTAATACTTTAAATGTAGAAAGTATATCTACTTACGAGGAATCGTTATAAATTCCACTCAATCTCCGGACAAAGGCTAGACTTGAGCGCAGACATATTCAGTAAAACTATCTCTATATTGCCACTGCGTGAAAAAAAAAATGGCTATAGTTATACTTACTGATTTTTGCAATGAAGCGGGTATTCAATCCCGCTCAATTACTGCTCAATACCCTCTTGCTGCTAAATGCGAAGCGCGTTATGGCGAGGGATTCTCGGAGGAATTATGATGAACCTAAATTTAGATACTATTTTCTCATCGCTGATGAACCCGGCACTGAACGAGTTTCAGGTTTGGGCTTTGCAAAACCCGGAAGAAAGTCTCAGCAAAACGATGCTACCGCCGATCGCCCTGATTGAGGGTTTGATTGCCAACGAACCCACCTATTTGCAAGTAAAACGGCTGGCTTTCGGAGCCAACTTTTGCTGCGCGGGGCAAGTCGTGATGGGAGAGTTTGACACGCTGGAAAAAGCACTCACATCGCCCCAGGCGCGCGGATGGCGGCTCGGTACTTCTGTACTCGATCCCGATCTCGCGCCCAACCAAGATGTCGGCGGCAGAAACCTTTTTCTACTTTCTTTGTCCGATCGCGAAACTGAAGATAGCAGCAACCACGCAGCATTCCGAAGCTGTATGCAGAAATATCTGTTCAACAGTGCGACAACGGATCGCCAGGGGGACGAAATCAGCAGAAGGTTGCTCGATCGGCTAGCAGCAGATTATGCCGAGATGTCGCACGGTGCGGGGGGAGCATTTTTTACCGATGTCAAGCGCGGTTGGATGGGATTTTTAGTACGATATCTGCACTACGTCATCTTTGGGATTAATCCAGACGATTCAGAGTCGATCGAACTTCTCACCGAATTGCATTACACTCGCCAAAGCCCGCTGCACTACTTCGCCGTCATCGGCAACCTGCTGCAAAGCCTGAACCTCTTTGGACACGGGGATTTGTCCGCTCTAATCGAGCGTGCAGCGACTATCTATGAAAATTCCCCAGCTTTAGCCGACTTCGAGGAGAGCTCGGAAAACAACGGCATGACTAAGCGGGAATTGGCAAAGCTGATGACATCGATTATGGGCATAGCGGGACTGCAAGGCCCCCTGCACCTAGGCTACACGGCAATGGGATATCGCCCTCTCCCCGCCTATAAAGGACAGCAGACGGCCGAAATTAACCCGACTGCTTTTTGGGACGAGCTCGATTTGGACGATCGCCAGTCGATCGAGCTGTTCCTCCTGGAATGCGCCCGCCTCTGGGCCCCCGTCAGCGCCACGCACCGAGTCGCGACAGAGCCCTTCACCGCAACGGTAGCGGGCAAAGAGCGCACCTTCCCTGCCGGAACCAAGGTACTGATACCGCTCAGCCTGGGGCTGCTAGACGAGAGTTTCTGGGGCTCTACGGTATACGAATTCAACGCTAAGCGCGAGAATCTCTGCCCTTTTCATATGGGTTTTCATTCGGTGGGCGATCGCAGCGCGGGACGGATTTGCCCCGGTAAAGACATCGCACTCAAGATGCTGGTGGATGTCGTGAGTACGGTAGGCAAAGTGCGCCGAGCCTCTGAGCCTAATTTGCACGGGTAATTAATCCAAAAGCTCGATCGTAGATATCGCGTAGGGACTTAGGCACTCGCGGTGTTTCAAACTGTATTTCATCCGATTGAAAACTGCTATCAGACTCGGCGTTTGAAACCGATCCTATCCAAACTATCGATCGAGCGACTAAGAAATAAAGGGGGTATCTAACAAGAAACCAAAACACAACTATTTTGAGGATAGATAATACCATGTTAATCCAAGAAAAGCAACTAAAAGACATTGCGAATTGGATGAAAGTAGATAATCCAGCGGAGTTACCTGAAGTCCTGCAAGGTATCTTTTTTATGGACGGGAATGTTTTACCAGACGATTGTTTGACGATGTACAGTTCAGACTGGAATGCTGACGAACGGACGTTATTGCTGCGCGTTTTTGACCCTGTTATCTGGACATTTTATTCATCAATGGCGGGACGGATGTTACTTTATTTTGTCAAATTTTCTCGCTTCAGCTACTTGTTCCGATTCTCCGATGCAACTTTGCAGCACGGACACATTACGCCGATAGTGTTTGGATGGTCTGTGCCGCAATGGCTGGTAGATTTTTTGATCGATCGAGATCCGAGCACTCCAAATGGAGATATCTGGCATCGCACAAACTCGTTTTTCGGCAGACCTGCTGAGAGCGGATATATACTCCGCAGGATTGTAGACAAAGATGGCAACTACACCTCAGCTTTTTCAGATATGCTGTCTAAAGTTGAGAGTGATTGTTTGATCATTGCCAAAGAGTGAAAATATTTACAAAAACGACAAAACCCGCTTAATTAGGCGGGTTTTGTCGAGCAAAGCGCCGCGGTTTGAACCGATGGTCCCCAGTACACACATTTTTATTTGCTAGCCTATAAACTGGAGCTTAGACTAATTGCACATTAAGCGCGGTTATTCTAAACTTTTGGCAACAGGAAGGAACTCAGTTGGAAACTAAGTAAGAAAAGACTGATTAAATCTGGATCGATCGCTCTTAAAGCTAACTTGAGGAGTGCTTTTTAGTTCGAGAAACA
>NZ_JAUBQD010000106.1:0-12130 GCF_036701085.1 Microcoleus sp. Pol7_A1 | reverse complement strand
TCTGACGGAAGGTTCCTGCAGGAACCTTCCGTCAGAAACCAAGCGGGGAAAGGGATTGGAATTATGGGAGAGGTCTAATGGAACTGCTGCTGGCTCAAACCCTTAATTAATTTACGAATGATTTGCGATCGCTATAGAAAAGCTTCTCAATCAGGGAGAGTTAATTATCAAGTGGCAGAGAAAGATCAAAAATAAAGGTAACCATCATGTTGCAACTTGAATGCACATCAGCTTACCAAGATGAAACTCAAGTTGTGCAGCAACTTCAAAACATTTTGACAGCACCGGATGTTTTGGAGAGTGACTCAATGGTGAATGCTCAGGTTGCTTAGTGTGACGATGTAGATTTGAAGGCAATCGCATACCACACCAAAAGAGTTTTACAATACCAATCAAGCAATTTGAAGCGTACTAGGTTCAGGGATAGATTCACCTTCTGCTTCCCAAGCTTCCAAATACATTTTAATAACTTCTTCGCCGTTATGAATCGCTTCCTCACGAGTTTTGCCGTGAGTGCAAGGCATAACCACGCGATCGGAAAATTCTGGAATAGTAACTATAAAAAGTCCATCTTCATCAGACCATTGAGCAATCATACTGTATCGACTCATAAACCTTCGCCCTCCCTTAACTCATTCATTTCAGTTAATAACTGTGCTAACTGCTTTTCTAGGTAGAGTGGCACATCATCTCCATCTTTGCCGGGAATTGTCAGTGTTTTTCTCAGCATTGGATGTCGCCAACTTTCATGGCTTCCTTTGCCGCGCTTGGGTAGATAAACAAAATCTTCACGCGCAATCTGACCTTTCAAATCTCTAATTTTCCTTGGCAGGGATTTTGTGTACTGCTCTACTCTATTTTATCACTTTTTTTCGACTCCTCCAAATGCGATCGCACCTTCTCACCCTCACTTTTCTACAACCTTCTCCCATCGCCTGCTTTAAAAGTTTTTGAAGCGCGATCGCCCTTTCATCAATTCCCCAGAAACACAAAACCCGCGCGAGCGTAGCTATCCCGTAGGGAATCGCCCTTAAAATCAGAATAGACAAACAATATCTAATTTGTTTGAATTGAGTAAAACTTAACCTAGAGAGTTTTCCCTAATTTTATAATAACTGAAAAATATGTTTTGGATTATAAAAAAGTTAATCAGCACAGATCCATAAGGAAACCTCAGTTTAAAGAGCGAACCCAAATCAACAAAGTATCGCCTTTTCGTCAACGAAGCAGGACAAATTTTATTAAACCCAATAACCAACATATCCGATCGCGAGCAGTGGTTGTGGCAAAACCCACAAGCATTAGCCTCAGTCAAGTGCGGCCTCGCACAAGCAGTTAAAGGTTAAGTAGATGATTTAAGTGACTTTTCTAAGTATCCTGAAAAAGGAAATTGAAGACTGATGAATTTAAGGAATAATAATAGTTATTGCAATTACCCTTCACCCTTAAGTCCCGATCGCCCTTCATCACGAGTTAAATCTTCCCGTTCCAGAGTAAGAGTACCTAGCTTTCTCACCTCGCTATCTACTGCGTCTGCGCAAGCTTCAACAAAGCTTTCAATCATGCCCTTGGGTTATTCATGTTCTGTAAGTGGCATTCTGATTTCTAAAACTCATTTACTATAAGCAATTCTCCAGGATCTGCCTTCGCCGAAATCAGACATGATCGCTTTAAATTTTTGCCATTTAATGCCTGTTAAACTAATTAGTTTTTCCTCGCTACTTTGTTGAGAAGGAGTCAATGTTGTTGTTACCATAGGAGGTATAATTAGTTAAACTTTGATTGATTTTAACACGCCCTTCTCCCATCTGCATCCGCTGTAACACTGGCGTCGCGCCTGTGCTTCCGAAGTGAGTTATGTCCACCGTGGCACGGGCGTCTCGCCTGTACAATGGATCGGTTCAAAAAAGTGCGATCGCCCGATCTCCGCGTTAAAGATTTGGTTTCAATAGCGACAATTGAACTAGATTGCTAGATATTGTTGAGGTAGATCGCACTTTGACAGGGCTAGAGTAAAAAAGCTAACCAGTGTCAAAATCGCAGTTTTTCGCCAGAAAGAACTGAGTGAAGCTGTTTCTCTGCTCGATCGCAATGGCGTTGTCGCCATCGAACGCGCAACCTCTCCACTGCTGGAATTAACCTTTGACGGCGATCCTCAAGGGAAAATACTCGATGTGCGACCAATACTGCCCCTTCGACTGAGATATTGAGCCTTTGGTCATCGGTCATTGGTCATCGACTGCTGACTAATGACTCATGACTACTTGACAATAATAATTATTTAGGGTATACATATTGATGAAATAATTTCTCAACCTATTCTTCTACAAAACCCACTTTCCCCGATCGCAATAAGCTGGTGGCGTACTCTCAAGACATTGTTTTTCCCCAGCCAGTCCTCAATCCCCAGTCCCATGATTAACCCAAAAAGCTTAAAGAAATTCGGATTGCTTGGCAGCTTGTACGTATCGCAGTTTATCCCGATCGCGTGTTTGTACGAAGCTTTGCCCGTATTGATGCGCCAGCGTGGGGCCTCCTTAGAAGCGATCGGTTTCCTCCCCTTGTTGACTTTACCCTGGATGCTAAAATTCCTCTGGTCGCCACCGATCGATCGCTACGGTTTCACGCGCTGGGGACACTATCGATTTTGGATTATCTGCTTTCAACTCATCGTTGCTTGCACTATAGTAGCTTTTGCCTTTATTGACATTCAGAGTCAGCTAAATCTTGCATTTCTATGTCTGGTAATAATTTGTTTCGTTTGTGCCAGCCAAGATATCGCCACAGATGCCTTAGCCGTAGGGTTGCTGGAACCCCACGAGCGAGGCTTTGGCAATGGCATACAGAGTGCAGGTAACTATTTGGGTGCAATTATCGGCGGTGGCGGGATGCTGATTTCGATCGAACGTTGGGGATGGAAAGCCAGTATGCTGACTTTGGCGGTAGTCATCGTTATGGCACTGATCCCTGTTCTGGACTACAAAGAACCTACAAGTAAACATCAAAAATCTGCACGCGCTGCATCTAACTCCCAAAAGCCTGCGAATCCCTTCATGGATATTGTTAACTTTTTTCGGCGACCGGGGATCGGATCTTGGCTGGCGATTCTGACACTTTATACAACTGGGCCTTACATGACATCTCGGATGTTTCGTCCCCTGTTGGTAGATATCGGGCTGTCTTTAGCAGACATTGGCTTAATGTTAGGAATTGTGAGTTACGGTGTCGGGATATTGGGCGCGATCGCTGGAGGTTTCCCGATCGCGATTTGGGGAAGAAAACGATCGCTAATTTTGTTAGGTTTTTTCCAAGTTTTAATGATGTTAACTTACTTATTACCAGCATTCGGTGTCACCAATCTACCTATTCTTTATGGGGTGGCGATCGGTACGAACTTTGCCAGTAGCATGGCAGTAACAGTTTTATACACCATTATGATGGACAACAGCCGATTAGAGACTGCTGGCACGGAATACACGCTGCAATCTTCAACTACCTTCTTTGCTGGCATTATCGCTGCCGCGCTCGGTGGCATAATCGCTCAAGCGATCGGCTATAAGGGAGTGTTTATTATTTCTATTGCTATTGCTTTGCTTAGCATTGCGATCGTTGCTAGAGCCTTTAATGATACGACAAGCACCCAGCTAACTCCAGGAATCAAGTAAATAAAGAGCGATTTTGAGGTTATAAAATATCTACAGCAAGCTATATGACTACAAGTTCATCCCCAAGTATCTTCCCGCTACTAGCACCCCAAAAAGGAAAATTAATTCTTGCCGTCGTTCTGCAAGTAATTTCTACAGCGTTGGGATTAATTCCCTTTATTCTCGTCTATTCGATCGCGCTCACCCTGTTCAACCCACCTGTTGACCAAGGGTATATCTGGAAACTAGCGATCGCCAGCCTTGTGGCGATTATAGCGCGATGGAGTTTGTTCGGAGTTTCTAGCACTCTTTCCCATATCGCTGCTTTTAACATTCTGTACAACATCAGGATTAAACTGTCCGAAAAATTTGGCAAATTGCCTCTGGGATACTTCAATTTACACGCGACTGGTGCTTTGAAAAAAGTGATGAATGAAGACGTGGAGTATATTGAATACATGATTTCTCATGGCATTTCAGAAGGAATTGGTCTATTGACGACCCTAGTTTTCACGACTATCTATCTGTTAACTGTTGATTGGCGGATGACTTTGGCAGCATTAACAGGTATCCCAGTAGTCCTCCTGGCTCACAACTTGTTGCTGAGACGCTTATTGCCTCTGGTGCAAGACTACTACGCAGTACAGGATCGCATGAACTCAGCGATTATCGAGTATGTCCAAGGAATACCTGTCATTAAAGCATTTAGCCAAACAGCAGAATCCTTTACTAAGTACAAAGATTCAGTTTGGGACTACCACAAATTTGATGAAGATTGGTCAAAAAAATCACTACTTTCATGGGTTTTGATTCCCCTGAGCGTCACTATCAATTTGCTAGCAATGCTTCCTGTAGGTGTCTGGCTCTTAAGTAACAATAGCCTCTCAATACCAACCTTCATCCTGTTTCTCCTGTTAGGACTGGGCCTTTCCGCACCCTCGATCAAACTGGTCGAATCAACAAGTCTTTATATACAAACTCAAGAGTCAGTTAATCGAATTTACAAGATCTTGAATGAACCGGAACTTCCCGAAACAACAGAAACTATTACTCCTAAAGATTTAACCATTGAATTTCGAGATGTTAATTTCTCCTATGAAGACACAGAAGTTCTGCAAGGTATTAGTTTTGTTATCCCACAAAATAGCATCACAGCACTGGTAGGACCATCGGGTTCGGGAAAGACGACCATCGCCTATTTAATTGGCCGCTTTTGGGATGTCAATTCTGGAGAAGTTAGCATCGGTGGAGTCAATATAAAAGACCTCAAAATAGACGAGTTGATGTCAAAAATTGCCATCGTGTTTCAGAAGGTGGTGCTATTTAATGATACGATTTATGAAAACATCCGTATGGGGAATCCCCATGCTAGTCAAGAGGCGGTAATTGCAGCCGCGAAGGCAGCGCAATGCCATGAATTCATTCAGGCAAAACAGGAGGGTTATCAAACGATAGTTGGGGAAAAGGGAGCGAAATTAAGTGGTGGTCAGCAGCAGCGAATTTCCATTGCACGGGCAATTTTGAAAGATGCGCCGATTGTAATTTTAGATGAGGCTACTGCTTTTATAGATGCGGAGAATGAAGCCCAAATCCAGTCAGCTATTAACTCACTAATTCAAGATAAAACGCTACTGATCGTCGCTCACCGACTCTCAACAATTACAGAAGCTGACCAAATCTTGGTAATAGATCGGGGGCAAGTTGTAGGCAAGGGTAAGCATGAAGAATTGCTGAACACTTCTGCCCTGTACCGCCAGATGTGGGATACCCATGTAGCGGCACAAGGTTGGACTTTTGAGGGCAAACAGCTTGTAGGTGTTGATGGTTAAGGAACTGAATAGGACACAGCATCGCTCTTAAGAACAGTCGCAAACGCAAGTAATTTCCTGGACTAGGAAAATTAAAGAATAAAAATGATTAAGGACTTATTTCAGTTAGCAGGCAAGCACAAGCCGCAGTTCATTCAAGGAACGGTACTTTATGTCATATCGTCGCTGTTTGCGGCTACCCTTAATTTCTTTCTATATCTCATCATTAAGGAACTGTTTGAGAACTCGATCGATATACAAAAAGCAGTCCAGTTTTTTGTAGGGATTGCCCTTTGTATGCTGCTGCAAGGTGTTTTTCTGTATTGGGCAAATAGCCTCACCCAGATCGCTAGCAGCAGGATGATTGGGGATTTGCGTCTGCGCTTGGGTAACCATATCCGCAAATTACCGATGGGGTTTTTCAAAACCAATCAAGTAGGAGATTTAAATGGACTGGTTAGCGATGACATAAAACATATTGAGCCGATTCTTTCCTTGGTTTATCCCAGAACCGTGGGCGCGATCGCCATACCCTTTTTTATCGCTGCCTTCCTAGTATTCATTCATGGGCGCTTAACGCTAGCAACCATGTCGGGTGTACCGATTGCCATACTTATCTATGCGAACAGTCAAAAACTACTAAAAAACCTGACAGAGTTGCAAAAGATATCTTTAGTAGAAGCCAACTCCCGAACGATTGAATACATTCAAGGAATGGCTACAATCAAATCTTTCAATCAAACCGGAAGTCGATTTCAAAAATTAGAGAAAGCTTTGGATGGTTATAAAAAAGCCAATCTTGATATGGTGACACAGTTAGTGACTCCATCGATCGTCTTTTCCCTGGTTTTAGAATTAGGGTTTGTTGTCATCCTATTCGTTGGCCTCTACATCCTATTTGGCGGTAAACTAACTGTACCGATCTTCTTGTTATTCCTGATTTTGGGATTGCGGGTTTATGAACCTTTGTTCTCACTATTTCAATTTTCTGCTCAGACGCGGATTATGGATGCCGCTTTGGCGCGAGTCCTCAATGTCTTGAACACTCCATCACTACCGGAACCCGAGTGCGAACAGCAATTAAATTCATTTGATATCGAGTTTAAGAATGTCTCGTTTAGCTACGAAAATGCCCCCGTGCTGGAGGATATCAGCTTTAAAGTTCCCGAACGAAGTGTTACCGCCTTAGTTGGTCCTTCAGGTTCAGGCAAAACGACGATTACGAATTTGGTTGCCCGGTTCTGGGATGTTAATAGCGGGGAAATTTTCATCGGTGGGGTAAATATTAAAGACATGAAAACCGACGAGTTATTATCCAACATCAGTATGGTGTTTCAGGATGTGTATCTATTTAATGACAGCATCTTGAATAACATCAAATTCGGCAAATCGGATGCTACTTTTGAAGAAGCGATCGCGTCAGCAAAAGCCGCTCAATGCCATGAGTTTATTGTGAAGCTGCCCAAGGGTTACGAAACAGTAATTGGAGAAGGCGGGGCGACCCTTTCGGGAGGTGAAAAACAGCGAATTGCGATCGCACGTGCCATTTTAAAAGATGCGCCGATCGTCCTCCTAGATGAAGCGACAGCTTCGGTTGACCCAGAAAATGAGATTTTGATTCAAAAAGCAATTGACTTGCTGGTTGAGTCGAAGACGCTAATTATTATTGCTCACCAACTTTCTACTATCACAAAAGCTGACCAAATTCTAGTAATTGACGAGGGTAAGATAGTAGCACAGGGCAAGCATGACGAGCTAATTACAAATACCGATGGATTATACAGGAGACTTTGGAATTCTCGGCAACAAGCACGAAGTTGGAAGATAAGTGCGCGCGCGACACTTGTCTGTAGTCAATAGTTAGTTGCAGTTGTTAGGTGGCTAGATGGAGCGATCGCTTGCGCTCCTGCCAACAACAGCAGTTATAAATTTTCTAGTTATGAACTGAATTACCATTCTTAAAAATATGATTTAACAAGGGTGGTAAAAAACTTGTCCTAGTTGGAGCAAGACCTCTTAATCGGTTGACCAATAACCAATCACCACTTACTAAGTTAATAAAAAATACCAATGAACCTACCTTCAGGCCCAAAAGCTCCCATCTGGTTGCAATATCTTAAAATCGCTACCAATCCTATTGGCTACATGGACGATCTCGCCAAACGCTACGGTGACATTTTCACCATCACGTTTGGGTCTATTCCCGTATTATTTGTCAGCAATCCCCAAGGAATCGAGCAAATTTTTACCAATACAAAACAGATTCCAGCTTCTGGAGAGTTGAACGGAGATATGGCCCTAATTACGGGGAACCAAGGAATACTCCAACTCGACGGATTGCGCCACAAACATCGCCGTCAGTTGATGATGCCAGCTTTTCACGGTGCGAGGTTGCGTTTCTACGGACAGCGAATCTGCGATCTGACAGAGAAAATTATCAGTCAGCATTCCATCGGCAAAGTCTTTGTAGCTTACCCATCTATAGAAGACATTACCTTACAAATAAGCATTCAGATTGTATTGGGTTTAAGCGAGGGAGAACGCTACGAAAGACTCAGGAAACTGCTTCCGGCAATCATAAATTTGATGCGGACTCCTTTAATTCAAGCTGCCAACATTCTGCCCTTCCTTCAACGAGATTTAGGTCGTTGGAGTCCTTGGGGGAAACTGCTTCAACTCCGGCAAGAACTTTTCCAACTGCTGGAAGCGGAAGTGAAAGAACGCCGGCAGCAAGCAGATAGGTCTCGCAGCGATATTCTATCCGATTTGATGTTTGCTCGCGATGAAGCGGGTGAGATGATGACAGATGAAGAGTTGCGAGATTTGGTAATTTCGCCTTTATTCGCAGCTCAGGATGCTTCCGCCACAGCGATCGCTTGGGCATTATACTGGATTCACCATTTACCGACAGTACGCGATCGATTGGTGACAGAACTTGATGGCCTGGGCGACTCGCCAGATCCGATGAGTATTGTGGGATTACCCTATCTCACCGCTGTTTGTAATGAAGCATTGCGAATTTATCCCACTCAGTTATTCACATTTCCAAGATTGGTAGAATCACCGATGGAATTAATGGGTTATCAATTGATTCCTGGTACGCTAATCAGAGTTAATATTTGTCTGACTCATCGGCGCGAGGACTTATATCCAGAACCTAACAAATTTAAGCCAGAGCGCTTTTTAGCAAGAAAATTTTCTCCTTATGAATTTCTGCCTTTTGGCGGCGGCACTCGTACTTGTATAGGTGCAACTTTAGCTTTATTTGAAATGAAGCTAATATTAGCAACTATACTTTCACGCTATCAATTAGAACTAGCGGATAGCAAACCGGAACAACCTAAGTTTGAAGGACTACTTTGTTACCCTGTCAGTGGTGTGAAACTGGTAGTCAAAGGTCAGCGCCAACATCAAAAGCAAATGCAGCAGCTAGTATCTAACTTCCCTAATTAGTAATAGCTGATTTCAATTACCAATTACCCATTACTTATTACCCATTACGATGAAACTACCTCCAGGGCCGAAAACCCCCACCTGGTTACTGAACATTCAATTTGCATCTGATCCGATTGGCTACATGGATAGCGTTAGCAAACGTTATGGCGACATTTTCACCATCATGTTTGGTTCTACGCCGGTAGTTTTCGTTAGCAATCCACAGGGAATTAAGCAGATTTTTACCCAGACAAAAGAGATCACCGCTCCGGGTGAGTTAAACGAAGATGTGGCTCCACTGGTGGGTAATAACGGATTGTTATTGCTCGATGGCTTGCGCCACAAAAATCGACGCCAGATTTTAATGCCTCCCATGCACGGTACTCGAATCAAAACTTATGGGAAACTCATTTGTGACCTCACAGAAACGTTAATGAGTCAGCAGACTGTTGGCAAGCCTTTTTTGGCTTACCCTACGATGCAGGTTATAACTTTGGATGTGATTTTACAGGTTTTATTGGGATTGCGTGAAGGCGATCGTTACGAAAAATTGAGGAAGTTGCTGCCAAGAATGATAAGTTTTGCCCGGTCTTCATTGTTAGAAACTTGCTTATCTTTTCCCTCTTTGCAACGTGATTTGGGGAGATGGAGTCCTTGGGGATATTTTAGCGATCTTATGCGACAATTTGACGAATTGGTATTAGCAGAAATTAGCGATCGCCGAAAGCAAGCAAATTCCTCTGGGACTGATGTTCTTTCGGAGTTAATATCGGCTTGTGATGAAACGGGTAAACCTTTGACAGATCAAGAGTTGCGTGATTTGTTTCCTTCACTTATTTTTGGTGGTCGAGATGCTTCTGCAACGGCAATAACTTGGGCGTTGTATTCAATTTACAAGCATCCTGCTGTCCTCGCTCGACTGCTTGAAGAACTTGATGGCCTCGGTGAGAAGCCAGATCATATGAGTATTGTTGCACTCCCTTATCTTACGGCTGTCTGCAATGAGTGTATGCGGATTTATCCAACTCAAGTGATCACATTTTCCAGGATGGTTGAATCACCAATTGAAGTAATGGGCTATGAATTAAATCCAGGTATCATACTAAGAGGATGTGTTTATTTGACTCATCAACGCGAGGATTTATACCCAGACCCCAAGCAATTTAAACCAGAGCGTTTTCTGGAAAAACAATTCTCAAATTATGAATTTCTGCCTTTTGGTGGCGGTACTCGTCGCTGTCCCGGCGAGGCTCTAGCTTTATTTGAAATGAAGCTAATATTGGCAACGATTCTTTCCAGCTATCAACTAGGGCTAGTTGACAAACGATCGGAACGACCAAAGCCTCAAGGTGTTAACTATCCTCCTGCTAGTGGTTTAAAGATGGTGATGCTGGGTCAGCGTCAGCGTCAAGAGCAATATTCCTCCGCAACGCTGGCCGGATCGTAGCACATTGTTACTCTATTCACCACTCTATCAAACCCCAGATTACATTTATAATGACTTCAGAAAAACAAACCAAAGCTACAGATGAAATTCTGCAAGGCAATCTGATTCAATTGATGTTGAAATTATCCATTCCTGGTATTCTAGGAATGTTACTAATTGGATTGAACACTTTTCTAGATCCTTTCTTTGCAGGGCGACTGATTGGTGAAAGTGCTTTAGCAGGCATATCCCTGGCACTACCGTTGACGACGATTGTAATTGGATGTGCCTTGTTAGTTGGCGTAGGTTCTGCTTCGGTTCTCAGTCGCGCTATTGGTGCGGGAGATACCAAAACTCAGTCTAAGATATTTGGCACTTTTATAGTGCTTAGTTTGATTATCTCTTTTTTCATCACTATTTTAGGTTACGGTTTTGGCGATCGATTAATCTCTTTCATGGGAGGAGAAGGCGAAGTTGCCTTATTAGGAGCAGATTATTTTAAGACTTATATGTTGGGATCGGTATTTCTTGTCCTAGCGGTAGGTTCTAGCCAGTTAATCAAATCAGAAGGTAAAGTCATTTTAGCCACAGTATTCTCTGGTATTTACGTTCTAATTGATACCGTTTTAAATCCGATATTTGTTGCTGTTTTTCACTGGGGTATTCGAGGAATAGCTTTGGCAACAGTTGTTTCCTCAATGGTTTATGCGGTCATAAATATTACCTATTTTATTTCGGGTAAAAGTTCTACTCCGCTTCAAATAAAAAAGTTAACTTTGTCAGCAGATTTACTGTCACCAATACTATCGGTTGGTATGTCAGTGCTAATCATGGAGTTAATGACTATAGTTCAACAGGTTGTGATTTTTAAATCTATCGCCTACTATGGAACCGATACCGATATTGCTTTTGCTGGCGCAACGTTGAACTTGTATTCTTTGGCAATAACTCCTGTTTTTGGTTTTGTATATGCTTTACAGCCAGTAATCGGTATAAATTATGGAGCGGGAAATTATCAAAGAATGAAGAAAGGCTACTTAATTTTTGGCATTGGCGGTACAGTTCTGTTAAGCATACTCTGGTTGCCACTACAATTATTCCCGGAAACTTTTCTGGGCTTGTTGCTGCCGAAGGTTGTTTTCACTGCTAACGATATACTCAACTTTCGCATTGTCATTATATTGCTACCCCTACTGTCTTTTATCTTTTGTGGCATTACGTTATTCCAATCCATAGGCAACGGTAAAATAGCGGGAATAATAGTTGTGGCAAGACAAGTATTTCTGTTTATACCAGTAGTGTTAATATTGCCGCTATTCATAGGAATAAATGGGATTTATTATAGCTTAACTGCTGTGGATATTTTAATTTTCCTAATTGTCGCTTTATTTAGTTGGAGAGAATTGGCTCGACTCCAACTTCAAATCTTAGCAAAATAAGTTGGTGGGTTTAATAAGCTGTTCCACATTTAACTTGCCCTAAGAGCATAGTTGGATACCTAAGCCAAGAGGTCGCCCCTCTGACCTGACGCAGGGTTGTTTCATTCTCAATTCCAATTTTCATTCTTCGCCTTTCCAAAGCCTCTGGCTTCAGGGGGCGACAAGCACCCTAGAATGGTTGCTGTATGAGCTTTATAGCCCTCAAGCCCTTTTGATACAATCTGCGCTTACTGCGAATAGAAGTGATTAATTCCTCAACCCATTCTTGATACTCATGAAAGGCAACTATCCAACTATGGTTATACAGCAGATTCCATGTATATGTGGTACACTGTGTTCAGTAGCGATCGCGGAAAAAATGAAACCTTATTCGATTGA
>NZ_JAUBQD010000165.1:0-1290 GCF_036701085.1 Microcoleus sp. Pol7_A1 | reverse complement strand
TCTGAGTCCTCGATAATTAGTCTCTGCCTTCGCTGGACTTGAATCAGGGAACGTTGGGTCTGCAATTGAGGCGATGAACCCCCGCTTGCAAGTCCTTTTACACAAAATAAGCACCACAGGGTACGGTCCTCTAGCTAGTATAGCATGGCGAAAGTAAAGTACCTATTTTATGGGAGACTGGGGCTAACTGAGAGAAATTGCACTCAGAACAGACATACGGAACGAGAACATGGCACAATTAGCTCCAAAATCATTAACCCTAAGTGAGTGTGAGCGTCAAGAGTTAGAAAAGCTGCTCAATCGCTGTAGCACCCCACAACAAATAGCACTGCTAACAAAAATAATCCTGCTGGCAGACAAAGGGAAGAATAACCGTGATATTGAACGGGAATTGAGCATCACTCGATTCATGGCTCGTAGATGGCGGCATCGATGGTTAGAGTGAATCCCCAACGATAAATGATATTATTTTGGTGGCTGGGAATAAGCGCTGCATACTGCGCGCGGGCCTCCAGCCGCCCAGCTTTGCCCTATGGGTTGCAACCTACCTAAAGCCCTATCAGGGATTGAAACTCTGGAATAACATCCAGCCAGTAGCCGAGCATGAGAGTTGCCACCTACCTAAAGCCCTATCAGGGATTGAAACGAACATACCCAGGAAACCCAATGGGTTTCCGCAATGAAGTTGCAACCTACCTAAAGCCCTATCAGGGATTGAAACTACCGGTCTACGCTGTTTGCAGACGTGTAAACAGCGTAGACATATGGTGCAAACTTTTTAATATTTCACGGTGAGCGGCAAACTCTTCACGCCCAAATTTGCGATCGACGCCATGCGATTGCAAAAACCCCGCCACCCTTCCCAATTTATTAAACCTACGCACCCAGAAGTACCTGGTACGTTTGCGTCGAAATGGACGCCCAACTCGGCGCGGATGCCGTGTTCTGAAATTACGGGGTCGGGGGTAATGTGAAAGAAGTCCCCTTCTACGCCCCGAGTTTCGAGGTAATAAGGCTCGCTTGG
This sequence comes from Microcoleus sp. Pol7_A1, assembly GCF_036701085.1. NCBI lineage: Bacteria > Bacillati > Cyanobacteriota > Cyanophyceae > Oscillatoriales > Microcoleaceae > Microcoleus > Microcoleus sp. Pol7_A1. The sequence goes on along the minus strand of NZ_JAUBQD010000165.1, from coordinate 266 downwards.
GATTTCATATTCCCCAGCGGGAATCGGCCCTTTACCGCGCACCCCTTCATCGCCCGGCCGCTGCCAATCCGCGCAGCCGGAAGTAGCGAGATAGTCGATCGCCTCGCCGCTGGGATAAATCAATTGCAAATTTCCGTAAATTAGCTCTGAAGATTGAGCTAAATTCATCGTAAAAATTAATTTGTGCATCTGGCGGGGTGACAACCCCGCCAAAACCCGGAGCGGGTGAGGGGTTGACCGACTTGTGGTAAAAAAAGATAGGTCAG
>NZ_JAUBQD010000105.1:0-12462 GCF_036701085.1 Microcoleus sp. Pol7_A1 | reverse complement strand
CGTTAATTCTTCTAACATAGATAAATTATGTAGTGATTTTGGCTATTATCTCATAAATCATTTAGGATTGCTATATTTGATCACGCAACTCGATCGAATAAGGTTTCATTTTTTTCGCTTATGTAGTAAATGCAGTGTATCATATATACATGGAATTTGCTGTAATATTTCTCAACTCACAACAGATGAGAAAACATAAACACACTATGACAAATGAAAGGACAAGTAACGGAAAAAATGAATTTAAACTGACTCAAATCACAGTTAAAAAAAATTATACTCAAGGTTTATGCCGCTATAATTTAATCATTTTTTGCGCAATAAGCGCAGATATTGTTGATCTGAATAATGCGCTAAAATATGGTAAAAAACACCGTAATCTGACATTTACTCAATCCTCAAAAGCACAATGAATAATTTAAGCAATTTTGGCGATTTGTGCGAGGCTAAGACAGCTTGCCAAATTTTCAAATGTAGCGATAGAACCCTTCTGCCATACAGACAACAAAATAAACTTTTAGAAGGGATTCACTGGGGGATAAATCCTAGGGGAAAAGTTCTCTACAATTCTGTTTTGCTTGTGCAATTAATAAGTTGCAATGGGAATATCAATCACCCCGATCATCAAAAATTTATGGAGAGGTATCTGAACGATCGACTGGAGAATCAGCCTCTAAAACCGGGTGGAAAGACGGCAGCAAATCGGGTAGCCGTGCTGGGTTGACGAGTCCGGCATAATTTTCGTAAAAAGTGCGGACATTGTGGCCCGTGAGCGATGCCACGGGAACCGGATTCATGCCAGCTTCCAAACCATGCGAAATCAAAGTGTGTCTGGTGTTATAGGGTTGCGGATAATCAATCCTAATTCAGCAACCGCTGGTTTCCAGTAGCGGTTGCTGAAATTTTGAGCATCAATCGCACAGCCGTTTGTGGTGGTGAAAATTAAGTCATCCGGCTGCCAATCCTCTTGTCGCCTGCTCAGTAATAGCTGTTGAAGCGTCCGTGTTAGCAGCACCGTGCGCGCCTTATTAGTTTTGGTGCTGTTGCGAGCGCCATTACTCAAACTTTCTCCGATCCAGATGCGATCGCAGTTTGATGAACAATGTCGCCAGAGCAATGCTCCTGCTTCCCCAGTACGAAGACCGACACCGAACTTGAATTTCACATAGGGCTTGCTGAATAATCGATCGCATATTGCGTCGCGAAAGGTTTCGCTCGCGCGAGCGAGAGCAAAGTGCAAGATAAACAGGTAAAATAGGTCAAAACCCGTGCATAGCCACCTGCGACCGTGTACAAAAAAGCTGAGATTGCTCCCCTCCAACCCTTAGACTTTGAACTAACCAACGGATGTAAATTGTCAGCCCTCAACCGTTGGGTAAAAATGGCCCAAATAATTCCGTGGGATGAATTTGAATCAGAATATGCGGCTAACTTCCCGACAGACTCATGGTGCACCAGCCAAATCTTTTCGGATGGCGTTGGGAGCATTAATCATCAAATAAAAACTGGGAATTAGCGATGGGTAAACAGTAGAACAGATCAGGGAAAACCCCTATCTACAATACTTTATTGGTCAATCAAGCTACAGTAAGGAGCTACCGTTTGACCCATCTCTATTAGTTCATTTTCGACGGGCGTATTAGTCCGAATCTAATTAATAAAGTTAACGAACGGATGGTTAAAAAAATCCGACCGTCAGCCCAGTTAAACCCGAAAAAAAAAAGGATTCGAACGCCAAAAATGAGTCACCTAATCGCGGCAAGTTGATCGTAGATGCTACCTGTGCCCCAGCCGGCATTACCTATCCGACCGACTTAGGACTATTAAACAAAGCCAGAGTTCATAGCGAAAAAATTATAGACATCCTGTATAAACAGATCAAAGCTCAAACCAGTAAAAAACCAATAACCTACCGTAATCTAGCAAGAAAAGACTACTTAGCAGTAGCTAAACAAAGACAGCCCACCCGAAACAAAAGAAGACAGGCACTACAAAAAACTCCAATATATTAAAAGAAATCTAGCTCATATTGAACAGCTAATCGATTCAGGTGCGATCCTAGAACGCCTGAAAAAAAAGCAATATAAAACCAAGCTAGTCCTCACAGAGTTCTATCGCCAACAGCAATGGTTATTTGATAATAATAAACAGAGTATTCAGGATAGAATAGTAAGTTTAAGCCAACCCATATCCGTCCCCTAGTCAGAGTAAAAGCCGGAAAAAGCGTAGAGTTTGAGCCAAAATATCAGCAAGTTGCTTTGAAGGATATGTATTCTTAGACCGGATAAGCTGGGATAATTTTAACGAATCAGGGGACTTAAAAGCACAAGTAGAAGCTTATTATAGATTCACATGGTATTATCCAAAGTCAGTTCATGCAGAGCGCATTTATCGAACAAGATCAAACCGAGCTTGGTGTCATGAAAAAGGCATTATAATCAGTGGACAGCCCCTAGGAAGACCTCCAGCAAATGTAAGTAAAGAAAAAAAGAAGCAACCATTGGAAGATGACAGAATTAGGAATGCGATTGAGGGTAAATTCGGGAAAGGTAAACGAAGATTAGGTCTCAATCGTATCATGGCAAAACTTGATAATACTTCACAAACAACTATTGCTATCATTTTTTGAGTCCTGGAGGGGTAAAAACAAGGCTGAAACAAAGAGGGAGTAAGGATTGAGCCAATGTGTGCTAAAAAAAGATAGGCAGCAAAATTGTTATACGCTTGCCTATCCAAAAAATAATGATACCAACATTCTACCGCATTCATTTAGAAAAAAAACTAACGTTAGCTCAGTTTAAGCTGATTGAAATCTTGTTACCAGTGATACAATCCGAAAAACAAATCAGATTAGAACGGCTCTCCCGCGTATTTCCCTCTCTAATTACCAGCGAAAGTCGGCGACGTAAGTTACAAATATTTTTGGATTTGCCCAACTTAACTATTTCATTAATTTGGTTCCCATTAATTACTTATTGGTTGACAACTTATTGTCGTGTTGGTACTCGTTTATCAATCGCAATTGACCCCAGTCAATGGGGGCGCATTAATCTTTTTATGGTTAGCCTAATCTGGGAAAAAAGAGCAATTCCATTATACTGGTCGCTGCCCGCAAAATTAGGAAACAGTAACTTGGAGGAACAAACTACAAATTTATAGCAAATTTTACCATTATTTTCAGAATATAAAGTTATCGTTTTAGGAGACCGTTAATTTTGTTATGTTGATTTAGGAAACTGGCTTAAATCAAAGGGTGTGTGGTTTTGCTTGAGACTAAAAAAAAATCATTGTATCGAAATGGAACATTTAATTTGGCAACGGTTAGATAAATTAGGAATAGTACCAGGAACCTCTGAGTATGTTCAAGGAAAAATAGTGAGAAAAACTCGACCTGCCACCGGATTTGAGCTTGCTTGTAAATAGAAAAGAAATTATGGGAAATATCAAGTTAAAGAAGCTTGGTTTATTCTCACGGATTTATGTTCATTGCCAGCAGAAATAAATGCTTATAAGCAGCGGATGGGCATTGAAGAAATGTTCTCTTGACTGTAAAAAAGGAGGCTACGATATTGAAGGGACTAGCATCAAAGGAAACAGACTTATTAATATGATTCTCCTGATGACGCTTGCCTACAGTTCGGCAATATTTCAAGGCACTGAATTGAGAAAAAAGCAGGTACAAAAATATGTATCTCGTCGCAAAGAAGCCAAGAAAAAATACCGTAGGCAGCGTACATTTGGTGTTGGCGTAGATGCCGAAAAGTGGGTTGATTATCTAGAACAATATGCTTTGGAGATGCAACAGCTAATGAAGTTAACTCCTTCTAAACGTCGCTTTTATGAACAATGTCTGAGGGCTGCAACCCTTATTCGGTCTATATCCTAAGCCTCTTTGTCACCCCCCCTAGTTTTTGAGTCATGAACCTTTCTACCTGGTGGCGCCGGGTTTTTTATGTGTTTTTATGTCGAGCGGATCAAACAATGCCTGTTTTTAAACTTAACATAATTTGTGCTTATATTTAACTCAAAATAAGGCAGGAAAAACTCATCTTTAACGCTGTTTGAATATATCAATCACTCCCGATCGCCAGAAAGCGATCGATTATTCAGCAAGCCCTACATAGTCCGCGTAGTGATTAAGTTCGGGTTCTGAGCGGAATTTGTGTACGATCGCGCTTATTTCTGCCAGTGTGAACGGCTGCGGGCGCTGTTTGGCTCCAACTGAAACCTTAATTTCCTCCCAAGGATTTTCGAGTACCAGCTTCTTTTTCTGTACCCATTCCCAGCAAGCGTTGATCAAAACGATCCGTTGGCGTACAGTGACGGGTTCAAGTTTCTGTGCCAGCCAATCTCTAAAATTCTCAGCAATAGAAACAGAAACAGAAATGCTTTTCTTCTTTTTGAAAAACACAGAAACGTGTTTTTGTAACGCAAGATATTTAGCCAATCCACCAGTCGAGATGGATCGGCGTTTGTACTAGACAAAGCGAGCGAACAGTTCGGAAACAGAGATTGATTCTTGTTTCTGTGGCTTGTACTTTACCAGGGAGGGGTCAAAGTTGCCGCTTGTCATGTCGAGTTCAATTTGGCTGGCTTTCATGGAGGCGGCTTTGCGATTGACGATCGTGTCGGGCAAACCGATGTACAGCCAGAACCGTTTACCCTGCCACGACCAAGCAAGCCGTAGCCGATCTTTATAAAACTGCTATATTTACTGAGCCTTTGGGCATATCGCAGTTTTATCGCATTTAGTATCTGGGATTGTCTGATTTTGCCACCCCTAATTGACAATGCCAAACCTAGCAGTTTTTCTTAGAAAAACAACAAAACCCGCTGTGTTAACGGGTTTTCTTTATGGAGAATAGCGGGCTCGAACCGCTGACCCCTACAATGCCATTGTAGTGCTCTACCAACTGAGCTAATTCCCCTTTCTTTTCGCGCTCTCAATCATGCCTTAAGTGACCAATATTTGTCAAGCTTTTTGGGGAAATTAGTTTTGAACCTTGGATTGGCAAGGCTTTCGGCTTTTTTTCCAAAAAAATCTCCTCGCTTCCGGACAATGGTCAATCCCCTACAATGATTTAGTAAGTGTGTTGGGATATTTCGGTCAAATGGCTCAAACAAGACCCCATAAGAAAGTACACGACTAGCAGGGCCGCGGCTGAGACAGCAACTAGGGTGCCGGCTAGCATTAGTGAAAATTCCCGTTGCGCGATCGCCTCTTGCATTAAGTGCAAAGACCAGGCAACGAGGGCAACGTCAATTATTAAAATAGAAACCAGCATAAGTTACGATTTGTAACAGCTTACCTATTGTAACAAAACTTTTCGCTCAGTGCAGATAAGCTTACGCGTATTTAACTTTTGCTGTAAAACCCGAAGGGAGCAGCGGAAAGCGAGTGAGAAAAAATTATAGCTTTTATTGATAATTACAATATGCAAAGTAAATGAGAGCTAGCTCAGCTTTAGAGGTGGCGTTTTTGACTCTTGAGCGAGCGAGCGAGCGCGCTTTTTTGAGGGGGTAGGGTGCGATCGAGCGTTTTGAGTATAACTGATTTAATAGCAATTTTTGCAAAGAGAAAAGAAAGTGCGATCGCGACTTTTGTTTTAGCCAACCGCAAACAATCAGAAATTGTTGAGTATGTGAACCTTAAAAAAGGGGCAACTCGCGTCGCCCCTCATCTATTTAACCAACTGGAAAATTACGCTTCCACAGCAATCTTTTGTTCCGAAGCCTCGGGCGAATTCGCTTCACTTGGCGGCACAACTTGCCAGAACTTAGGCAAATATTCCGACCAATTTGCTAAAATCTTCTCAGCTTTCTTGCTGCCCGTTCGATCGCACTGAGCCTCAATCAACTCCTTCAACTGCGCCTCCCCAGCCGCCGTACAAACGCGCTGCATCTTCACAATCTCCCCGTTGACATGAGCCGGGCAACTGCCATCTTCATCGAGGAAATAAGCCAAGCCGCCAGTCATTCCAGCGCCGACGTTCCGGCCAACTTTTCCTAACACCACAATTACGCCGCCAGTCATGTACTCGCAGCAGTGATCGCCCGCACCTTCAATGACTGCTTTCGCCATCGAGTTGCGCACCGCAAACCGTTCCCCAGCTTTACCCGCAGCCAAAAGAGTTCCGCCCGTCGCACCGTACAAACAGGTATTACCGACGATCGCATTTTCGGAAGCATCATAAGTCGCACCAGCCGGCGGTGCGATCGCGATTTCGCCACCGTGCATCCCCTTACCAACGTAGTCGTTGGCTTGGCCTGACAGTACCAGCGTCATCCCCGGCAAATTGAACGCGCCGAAGCTTTGGCCCGCGCTACCAGTGCAATTGAGGGTGATTTGACCGCTAAAGCCGGTGTTACCGTGTTGCTGTGCGATCGCACCTGCCAAACGCGCTCCCACAGTGCGATCGGTATTCACCAATTTTACACTCTTGCTAACAGTGCCGTGATTCGCGATCGCACTTTGAATCTCAGCATCCGCGAGCAAATCGTCGTCTAACACTGGCCCGTTGGTGTGTACGTCGCCGTGCACCAAGAAAGATCGATCGCTCTTAGTATCCGGTAACTTAGTCAAACAATCCAAATTAATCGCTTGAGTTTTAGTTAGTTTCACCCCATCGCGCATTGTCAGCAAATCCGCGCGGCCGATGATATCTGCGATCGACTTATAACCCAATTTCGCCAGCAAACTCCGCACTTCTTGTGCTACGAAATAGAAGAAATTAACAACGTGTTCCGGCGTACCGGGGAACCGTTTCCGCAAGTGTTCTTGTTGAGTTGTCACCCCCACCGGACAAGTATTCATGTGGCAAACGCGAGCCATAATACAGCCTTCTGCAATCATTGCCACCGTGCCGAAACCGTACTCTTCGCCGCCCATCAAAGCGCCTACAACCACGTCCCAGCCGCTTTTAAAGCCACCGTCAACGCGAAGTAAAACTCGATCGCGCAACTTATTTTCCATCAGCACCCGGTGAACTTCTGTCAAACCGAGTTCCCAAGGAGAACCTGCGTGCTTAATCGAACTCAATGGCGAAGCACCGGTGCCGCCATCGTGACCGGAAATTTGAATCACATCAGCATTTGCCTTGGCGACACCGGCGGCTACAGTCCCGATGCCGACTTCCGACACCAACTTCACCGAAACTCCTGCTTTCGGATTGATTTGGTGCAAGTCAAAAATCAACTGCGCCAAATCCTCGATCGAATAAATGTCGTGGTGAGGAGGAGGCGAAATCAGCGTGACACCCGGTTTCGATCGGCGCAAATAAGCAATGTACTCGCTCACTTTCGGCCCCGGCAATTGACCGCCTTCACCCGGTTTCGCACCTTGTGCGATCTTAATTTCAATTTGTTGGGCGTTCATCAGGTACTCGGGAGTCACGCCGAAGCGTCCCGAAGCTACTTGTTTGATGGATGAAGAAGCTGTATCGCCGTTCTGCAAACCTTTCAAGTGAGGTAGCGTTTGTGACAAACCGGCTGCGCTCACATCGTTTAGCACTTTGTAGCGCACCGGGTCTTCGCCGCCCTCGCCGGAGTTGGATTTGCCGCCGATGCGGTTCATCGCAATCGCTAGGGTTTCGTGGGCTTCCGGGGACAAAGCGCCGAGGGACATTCCGCCGGTGGCAAACCGCTTGACAATATCTGCTACAGATTCTACGTCTTCAACGGGAATGGAAGGTCGATCGCTCTGGAAATCCAGCAAATCCCGCAAAGCCGTTACCGGGCGATTTTCTAACAGTTGCTTGTAAACCTCGTAGTGATCGTAAGCCGTTTTTGTCTCAGTGCGATCGTCCCCGCTCGCGCCAAGGACTGAATTACCGTTACCGTTGCTTCCTTCTTCCTCTTCCCTTCCTCCTTCTTCCTTCTTCCTTCTTCCTTCTTCCTTCTTCCTTCTTCCTTCTTCCTCTTCCCTTCTTCCTTCTTCCTTCTTCCTTCTTCCTTCGTTAAAAGTAGTCACAGCCTTGTGCAAAGCCTTCGCCATTTCCGGGCTGTTCATGTGATATTCACCGCCCCGCCGGTACTGCACGAAGCCGTAATTTTCCAGCTTTTTGAGGTGCAATTCTGGGAAAGCCTGACTGTGGAAAGACATTACCTCGTTAGCGAGTTCCGCCACACTCAAACCGCCGATGCGGGAAACAGTGCCTTTAAAGCCCAAATCGAGCAAATCGCCGCCAATGCCGATCGCCTCAAAGATTTGCCCTCCTTGATAGCTAGACAACAGCGAAATCCCCATTTTCGACATAATCTTCAGCAAGCCGTTTTCCACCGCTGTGCGGTATCTAGCTTGAGCTTGTGTCACGGTAATATTGGGAACTTTGCCGTGCTGCATCAAATTTTGAGTCTTGGCGTCAGACCACCAGGCGCGCACGCTTTCCAATGCCAAGTAAGGGCAAACAGCCACCGCCCCGTAACCGAGCAAACAAGCGAAATGGTGAGTGCTCCAGCACTGGGCGGTATCGACAACTAGGGAAGTTTGCATCCGCAGCCCGACGCTAATTAAGTGGTGGTGAACCGCGCCAACTGCCAGGAAAGGCGGAATATAAGTATATTCAGCACTCAATCCCACAGCAGAAGATACATCTCCTTCTTCCTTCTCCCCTCTTCCTTCTTCCTTCTTCCTTCTTCCTTCTTCCTTCAAAGCTCGATCGCTCAAAATCAGAATTCTCGAACCCTCGCGCACCGCTTGAGCCGCCTCTTGACAAAGTTGCTCGACTGCGGTTTTCAAACCTCCAGGCCCGGCAGCAATTTTGTAAAGCGTTGACAATTCGGTAGCTGGGAAAGACTTTTGCTCTTTCAAGAAAGACAGTTCAGCGTCGTTGAGTACGGGGGAATCAATTTTCAGCCGCTTGGCATTTTCCGGCACTGCTTGCAGTAAATTGCCCCGCAGACCCACACTCATCGTCAGCGACATCACCATTCCCTCGCGCAGGGGGTCGATCGGCGGATTTGTCACTTGAGCGAACCGCTGTTTGAAATAGTTGTACAGCAACTGAGGCTTTTCTGACAACACAGCTAAGGGAACGTCGTCGCCCATGCAGAAAGTCGGTTCTTTCCCAGAACTCGCCATCTCGACGATCACCATGTCCAAATCTTCGGCCGTGTAGCCGAAAGCAGTTTGGGTTGCTAACAGCGTTTGCGAGTCGAGGGTGGCTGTTTCGGCAAAAGGCTGCGGCTGCAAGATTTCGCGGTTTTGTTTCAGCCATTCGCCGTAGGGATGCCGCTTAGCAATTCGCTGCTTGAGTTGCCAATTTTTGAGAATTTCGTTGGTTTGCAGGTCAACTGCAATCATTTGTCCGGGCCCCAAACGCCCTTTTTCGACAATATCTGCTTCGGGAATATCGACAACTCCGGCTTCGGAAGCCACAATTACCAAACCGTCTTTAGTAATGCAGTAGCGGGCCGGGCGCAAACCGTTGCGATCGAGCGTAGCACCTACTTGTTTGCCGTCGCTGAACACCAGCAGTGCCGGGCCGTCCCAAGGTTCTTGAATGCCGCTGTAATATTCGTAAAAATCGACAATTTCTGGATAAGGAGCCAAATCCGGCTGATTTTTGTAGGCTTCGGGCACCATAATTGTCAGGGATTCTAGGGGGGTGCGGCCGGAGTGCACCAACAATTCCATCACGTTGTCCAAGTTTGCCGAATCGCTGCTTTCGGATTTGACAATTGGGTTGAACGTGTCGATGTCCGCTTGACTCCAATTCGGGTGAGCTAAATTCGCTTGCCGCGCCGTCATCCAGGTAAGATTGCCCAACAGCGTGTTAATTTCCCCGTTGTGTCCCAGCAAGCGCATCGGCTGGGCTAAGTGCCAGCGGGGCATTGTGTTGGTACTGAAGCGCCGGTGATAAACGGCAAAGGAGCTTTTATAAGCGGGATTTTTCAGGTCTTGGTAAAATTCTGCCAGTACGGCCGATCGCACCATGCCTTTATAGACGATCGTGCGACAAGAGAAAGAGCAAGTATAAAATTCTCGGCGGGTGAAGTTGGGGCGATTTGACAGCGCGTGTCCGATGGTGCGGCGCGCCAGAAATAGGTTTCTGTCGAGTTCGTCTCCGGCTAAGTGCGGTGAACTGACTATTACTTGTTCGATTTGAGGTTGATGTTCTAGCGCTTGCTCGCCCAAAACCGACGGTACAACGGGAACTTTACGCCACCCCAAAAGTGTCAGCCCGCGATCGGCCAGAACTTGCTCAACCACCTGCCGCGCTATAGTCGCTTGAAATTTATCTTGAGACAGAAACAGCATTCCCACGCCGCAGTTTTCCCGTGCGGGAGGCACAATTCCCTGTTCGGCAAACCAAGCATCCAGCAATTCCCAAGGAATCGCGGTCATCAAACCCGCACCGTCGCCGGAATCTCGATCGGCGCTGCAACCGCCGCGGTGTTCCAGACAAGTTAAAGCTGGGAGCGCTTTCTCAATAATCGAGTGGGTAGCTTCGCCGCTTTGGTTGGCAATAAACCCCACACCGCAGGCATCTCTTTCTTCCACTAACCAGCTTTGGCCGGCGTAGGGAGTTCCTCGCTCAGTCTGATGCACGTTTCTGTTTGGATCGATCGTGTTACCCATGTTGATTGAATGTTATTTCCGTGATTGTGTGCTTGATGCGTTTTTATAGCTCGGGGAGAGAAAGCTGCCGAGCGGTGGGAGCCTAGTAAACTTTAAAACAGCATATTGGAAGCTGATTTGATAAAAATTTACGTCGATGCTGCCTGTACTTAGCACTGAAACCCTGTTTGCAGATTTTAAATTATCTCGCTCGCATCGTCTCGGAGATGTCTCCTAGAATACCCTGCTGTTAAAAAGCAGTGATTCTTTGGGAAATCGCCGCCCTGCAAATAGATACATTGCGGGCGATTCCCTACGGGATAGCTGCGCTTCACGAGTTTTTTGTGTGTGTTTTTCCTGAGTCCGCAAGGGTAGCCTTGCAGCGAACACAGGTAGATAGTAACTTTAGCGTTATTTTGCTTGCTGCGCTGTTGAGTTGCTTTCGTCAGCGCCTGCAGACACAAAACCCACCTGCCGGCTCAGTCGGTAGGTGCAATGTAGCAGCGCGGTTCACAACTGGTGAAACTTGTCTTATTGTGCAGTCAACTCTCGGGCCGCGAACATCAATTCTATCAAGAAACTGATAAAATTTCACCGATTACAGTCAGAGTTTGCGCGCAAGTCTTGTAAGCGATCGCCCAGAACCCAGCCTAAGATGCCTGGCCGAAAAAGGTTGACAGTTGTCTATAACCCTAATTTGTATTTTTTTACCGACAAACGTTTCTAACTCATCAATGAAAACTATTTCAAGGATTTCTGACACCTTAGGAGCATCTGCTAGAGCCAGCGCAACCTTTTGACATAGCCCAAAAACGGATACTTGCTTTCTGACAGCAGGCGTGGAGAGGTAACAAATTTTAGACTTTTGTTAAAGCTCCCAGATTCATCTGTGCAGTAAATCTCAAATCTCAAATTTCAATTCGACTGACGCCCACAAAGTTTGCCTTGGTAATGTTGTTTAGATCGACGGTGGCCCTTTTTACAGATTTGGGTGTATTGGCATTTGGGGCATTTCATTTCTATTTTTTATAAAAAAAGTCGGCAAGCAGAAAGCGATCGAGACTTTAGTCTGCTTGATGCAAGGAACACGGGGGAATTCAGTCAACAGTCAATCTTTCTAAAACATTGAAATCAATGGTTCAATATTTATCAGGTTAATGTTATTACCAATTTATCGTAAGCAATAGAATTAATTTTAGTAAAAAAACTCGGGCAAAGAATAAAAGTTGAGTGCTGTTAACGGAACTTTACGGACAGTGTGTTTTGGATGGTGCCGATCGTGGAGCTAGAAATATCCTCTAGGAGAAAATGCGTACCGCAGGGCATAGGCGAACTTGGGGGAACACCCTAAATGCTTGTCTATACATGGCCTCTACTGAGGCTGGAGAAATCCTGTATCAGCAAGTCGCCTCTTTGAATCAAGAACCTCTGTTTCTTAAGGGCCCAGAGTGTCAAAAATCATCCCATAAAGATGCTGCGCTTATTAATCAGCTTCTTAAGTTCCTCTCCAATGAACTGAACGGCTGTCGTTCAATCAGGGTTCGCGGAGCCATTTTCTACTTAGCCTCAACTGAAGTATCAACAGCTCTTACCTAAAACATTAAGTCGGGTTTTTCAAATCGCTGTTTCATAATTTGCTCTCCAAAATATGTTAAGAAAAATGTAATTCACTGAAGAACATGGCAGATAGAGCGACAATATTAGATATTAACTCTAAGAAGCTTTAGGCTGGATAGAAGTAGTAGGAATACGTAGATATGACTAAGATCACAAAACTTTTCCTAGGATATCACATTAACGAGCAAATATACGCAGGCAATCGAACTCTAGTTTATCGCGGCATTCGCACGGAAAATGGCCAGCCCGTCGCAATCAAACTGCTGCGAAATGACTTTCCCCGCTTC
>NZ_JAUBQD010000104.1:11972-12764 GCF_036701085.1 Microcoleus sp. Pol7_A1 | reverse complement strand
ATTAACAGCGTAACTGCCATTATCTGTATCATCCCAACTTCCCCCAGGCGGAGTTAGAGAATAAGTTGCCGTGCGAGGTGTACCGTTACTATTAGTATCGACGCTGACAAATGCACTAGGAATTGTACCACCTGACCAATTTACTACCAGGTCAGAATTATCTAAACTGCTAACATCAACTCCGCTACTATCACTGAAAGTAACTGTCAATGTCTGACTTGTGCCGCCCGCTGTAGCAATGTTAGAAATTGTACCCAAGCTAGCAGTAGGTGCGGTAACATCAGCAGTACGAACAAGTTGAGTTGCAGCGGTATTGTTATTAGTCGCAGTATCCGTAGCTGTTGCCTCCGGTACATCAACTGTGACGGGGCCATCAGCATTCGGTGTGACTGTAAAATTATAAGTCGTGCCGCTACCTGTAAAACTGCTAACCGTACCGTTAGTAACATTAATGCCACTCGAACTAAATCCTGTCACATTTTCACTGAAAGTTGCTGTGACTAAAAATGGTGCATTTATTGTTGTCGGTGAAGTTGATGTTAAGGCAATAGTTGGCGGTGTAAAATCAGCGGTACGAACCAGTTGAGTGGCTGCGGCATTGTTATTACTTGCTGTATCCGTAGCTGTCGCGGCAGGTACATCAACTGTGACGGGGCCATCAGCATTCGGTGTGACTGTAAAATTATAAGTCGTACCGCTACCTGTAAAGCCGCTCACCGTACCGTTAGTAACATTAATGCCACTCGAACTAAATCCTGTCACATTTTCACTGAAAGTTGCTGTGACTAAAAA
>NZ_JAUBQD010000104.1:0-11872 GCF_036701085.1 Microcoleus sp. Pol7_A1 | reverse complement strand
TGGTGCATTTATTGTTGTCGGTGATGCCGATGTTAAGGCAACTGTTGGCGGTGTAACATCAGCAGTACGAGTCAGTTGAGTTGCAGCGGTATTATTATTACTCGCAGTATCATTCGCTTTAGCCCCAAATACATCAACTGTGACATTACCATCAGCATTCGGTGTGACATCAAAAGTATAGGTTTTGGCATCAAGTCGGACAAAGTTACTGACATTCGCATTGGCGACGGTGATATCAGTATTATCAAACCCGGTGACATTTTCATTAAAGGTAGCAGTAACGCTAAATAAACCATTTACTGTTGTTGCTGATGCGGAGGTTAAGGCAACTGTGGGTGCAATACCATCAATAACTATGGCTTTGCTACCGCCCAGAGAGTTCGCTGAGGCTAAGGTAGGAAGAGTTAAAAATGCGTCAAACGCTGTACCAACGGTTTCTTTAATTGTGCCGCCATTGAGGGTGAGAGCGTTAGTGAGGAGGTATTCTAAGTCGGCAGAGGTGTCTCCTGGTTGCACTAAATAGTTGAAGGTGAGGGCTGTAGTACCGCTACCAGAGGCGTAGTTGGCAAATTGGTCGGTTGTGCCTGTTTCGAGTTGCAGTCGGGGCGTGCCGGTGACGTTGACAGCAGCATCGAAGATGACGGTGATATTGATAGTAGAATCTACACCGTAGCTGCCGTCAGGGGTGGTGGCGGTGACAGCAGTAACTTTGGGGGTGGTGTTGAGCAGGATGGAGACGCTGTTGTCGTTGCGGTTCGCCACAGCTAAGTCAGGTTTCCCGTCGCCGTTGATGTCATCGATGCTGACGGAGAACGGGATATTGCCAGTAGGGAAGGGGACTGGGGTGGCGAAGGTGGGGGTGGTGGCTCCTGTGGCGGTGGTGTTGAGCAGGATGGAAGCGCTGTTGCTATTCGTGTTCGCCACAGCTAAGTCAGGTTTCCCGTCGCCGTTGATATCGCCGATGCTGACGGAAGGGGGGAAAGTGCCAGTTGCTAAGGCGGCTTGGGGAGCAAAACTGGCAGTGGTGGCTCCGGTAGTGGTGGTGTTGAGCAGGATGGAGACATCGTTGCTGTTCGCGTTCGCCACAGCTAAGTCAGGTTTCCCGTCGCCGTTGATGTCGCCCATGCTGACGGAGGCGGGGCGACTGCCAGTCGCGAAGGCGGCTTGGGGAGCAAAACTGGCAGTCGTGGCTCCGGTGGTGGTGGTGTTGAGCAGGATGGAAGCGCTGTTGCTATTCGCGTTCGCCACAGCTAAGTCAGGTTTCCCGTCGCCGTTGAAGTCGCCGATGCTGACGGAGTATGGCTCAGAGCCAGTACCGAAGTTGGCTAGGGGGGCGAAACTGGCAGTGGTGGCTCCAGTGGCAGTGGTGTTGAGCAGAACCGAGGCTGCGTTGCTGAATGTGCTCGCTAAAGCCAAGTCTAGTTTCCCGTCGCCGTTAAAATCATCAAGGCTGCCGGAGAGGGGATTAGCGCCAGTAGTGAAGACGGCTTGGGTGGCGAAACTGGCAGCCGTGGCTCCGGTGGCGGCGGTGTTGAGCAGGATGGAGACATCGTTGCTGTTGCGGTTCACCACAGCTAAGTCTGGTTTCCCGTCGCCGTTGATGTCACCGATGCTGACGGAGACGGGGCTAGTGCCAGTAGC
This sequence comes from Microcoleus sp. Pol7_A1, assembly GCF_036701085.1. Taxonomy (NCBI): domain Bacteria; kingdom Bacillati; phylum Cyanobacteriota; class Cyanophyceae; order Oscillatoriales; family Microcoleaceae; genus Microcoleus; species Microcoleus sp. Pol7_A1. Next base: position 10,231 of record NZ_JAUBQD010000104.1, on the reverse strand, counting down.
GAAGTTGGCTAGGGGGGCGAAAGTGGGGGTGGTGGCTCCTGCAGGGGTAGTGTTGAGCAAGATGGAGACGTTGGCGCTGCCGATGTTCGCCACAGCTAAGTCTGGTTTCGCGTCGCCGTTGATGTCGCCGATGCTGACGGAGACGGAGTAACTGCCAGTAGGGAAGTCAACTTTGGTGGCGAAGCCTAGTACGCCCTTGTAAGTTTTGAGGGTGTTGGCGTTAAATGGGATTGGTGTTTCAATCAAGCCTGTTTGTACTTCCAGTTCCCAGTCTCCACCCAGTGCGGCATTACCGGTCCCGTTGGCGGAGGCGGCGATGTCGGCACCCGTTAATTCACTCAGGCGTTCGAGGAATTGGTTTGGTTTTGTGGGCTTAACACCAGTCCCGCCGGGGGTTAAAACCCTCGTCTGATAGCGAAAGTCATCGACAGATGACCCAATAAGTGAATTGTCAAGATTGTCTTGAGTCGCTTTTAACCGACTTAAGCTATCAGACAGGGGTTTTAACCCCTCGCTGATGTGGCGGATGTAGTCGATGTCAGTTGTCACCGATACATCGGCGGCGACATTACACCCGTAGAGGAGAATATCGGCACCGGGAATTAATGCTTTGCGCCACTGTTGGAGTTGAGGGCTGAAGCTTTCTATGTTGCTGCTGTTGAGTGTGTTTGCACCGAGTTGTACTGCACCTGGACAGCCGTGAGAGATGATGTGGATTGCTTCTATATTTTGTTCAATTGCTAACCTTTCGGTGATTTGCTCAATCCCATCCCGCGTTTCATCTAGGATAATTACTTCCGCATTTGGGGAAATGTCACTAATTAAACTCTGGTAATCTTCAACATTTGAGTCAATAAAAACTAGAGTTGAAACCAACTTTTGCTGTATCATTTGCATCTATTTAATTTTAGCTTTTCAGATTTTTCATTCAAATAGCATTTATAGAATCACTAGCAATCAGATGTTAGTGATTCCATCATTCCTGGCGATTGCTTCGCTTCGTTCGCAATGATATTGCTAGTCTTGATGCACTTACTACTATGTTATTACGAATAACACAGCAATTTTATGTCGCGATTCAAGAAGCAATTGCAATCACCTTTATACCTTACCAAGGACTTCCAATCATTGTAAAGCCCGACCAATAATAAGGATGGTAAAGGTTTTGATTACCTAGTTTAGCTAATTCTGGTGGCAATTCTAACTGCTTATTTAAGTTAGACAAAATTAAACGGCCATTTTCAATGCGAACTTGACCTTTGAGCATGGCGATTTGAGCCTGCCGTAAGGCTTCGGCTTTAATAGGCGCGACTTTTAACTCATGGTAAAATTCAGCCATTAACCCTAAAGTACCTTCATCGCTGACGTACCAAAGACTCGCCAAAACTGACTTCACCCCCGCTTGCACAGCTAGCCCCGCAAAGCCTAATTCAGCGTCATCATCACCCACAGCAGTTTTACAAGCGCTTAACACCAATAGCTCAACTTTAGGCGGCTGATTCCACCCTAGTTCGCGCACGCGATCGAGTGTTAACCTTCTATCTGATAACTGAATGTAAGAATTGCTCGGTGCTCCTGGCTTAAATTCTCCGTGAGTGGCGAGGTGAATAATCCGATAGGGTCTGTCATTGCGCTGCGATTGAAGATTATTGAGAGTAAAGGTTTGATTGAGGAAAGATTCGCCTTTCCATTCTGAGGCAATAGCGTTAAGTTCTGCAGGCACTGCTGGCAAGGGTTGGTTATTGGTAAATTGCGAGGCTCCCATTGCTAAAACTTCAGCATTTTTAACACTTTCATAATTAGTATCGGTTAAGTTGACGCTGGGAAGGAGTCCGATGCTGTACTTTTCTACTAGGAATTGAGAACCGTCATGGAGGGCGGCTAAGGGGAACGATCGCAACCCCGCATCCATACTAAAAACTAGCGTATCGATGCCCTGAGCTTTCAAATCAGCTTCTAAGGGTGCGATTATCCACTGGTAAAGTTGTTGGGATGCTGGCAAATAGCTCTGAGTATTGAGTTTTATGGGATTAAGAAGTTCAGACCTGAAGCTGGCGACTACTTGCATCAAAGTTTCGCGCCGGGCGGCGGGGATGCTTTTATAAATTGGGAGGCCTGTCGGGGGGACGATGATCAGGTCTAATTGTTCAGGGCGGGCTAAGGCGTAAATAATGGCTGGTTTTTTACCAGTTTGGTTGGCGATCGTTCTAGTTCTTTGCTGTATGGCCGTAAAAGATTGCAAATCCCGCCTGATTTCCTGGTTGACGTATGACCCCACTTGTTCGCTATAGAAAATATCGATAAAGAAACTAGCTTGAGGGATATCGCGTTTATCGATCAGTCGTGTGATATCGCTAAGGCTAACTCTACTTAGAGGCGATGCGGTTTGAACAACTTCGCTTACCCAATCGGATCTGTAGTTAAAAAGAGATTCAATTCTATTAATGCTATTCAGGTTGCCAGATTGGGCGATCGCATTGGTAATTGAGATATCCGGTAATGTCGTTTGTTCTGATATTGGAGATGGCGCGGGTTGCGGTGTTGGAGATGGTATTGGTGGTGGTGTTGGAGATGGTGTTGGAGATGGTGTTGGTGGTGGTGTCGGTTGTGGGGTTGGAGATGGTGTTGGTTGTGGTGTTGGTGGTGGTGTCGGTTGTGGTGTCGGTTGTGGGGTTGGCTGTGGTGTTGGTGGTGGTGTCGGTTGTGGGGTTGGAGATGGTGTTGGTTGTGGTGTTGGTTGTGGTGTTGGTTGTGGTGTTGGTTCCGGTATTGGTTCCGGTATTGGTTCCGGTGTTGGTTCCGGTATTGGTTCCGGTGTCGGTGTCGGTGTCGGTGTCGGTGGCGGTGTCGGTTCCGGCGTTGGTGTCGGTTCCGGTGTTGGAGATGGCGCGGAAGTAACGATCGCAATATTGCCCTGAGTGTAAGTGCTAGGCGGCACCGGCACCGCGAACTGTGGCGAAATTGTCTCGGAACCTGATGTAATGGCTCCCGCTGTCCCATTCGTTGTCGCATCGCCGACAATAAAAGGTGTAGTCGTGCTCCCCGCGTGGCGAATAGTAATCGCGCCGCCACCCGTGCCATTATTAGCGCTGGAAATGCTCGCATTTACACCGTTACTATCTGTAAAAGTGCCGCTGACTGTGAGAAGATTGCCAGCCGTGAGGTCAATACTGCCGCCAGTAGACTGAAGAGTGCCTGTAACGGCGATGTCGCTGGCAGCTTTGAGAGTAATATTACCCCCAGAAGTGGCGATCGCATCCAGCGCAATGTCCCCTGCTGATTCCAAAATCACAGGCCCGCCTGCTGTCGAAATCGCTCCCACTCCGATGCTATTGCCCGAAGCAACACCCGGTGAAGCAAAAAATGTCTCCCCTTCGGTCACATTCGGCGGCAGATTGGCAGCATTCGCCAGAGTCGAAACGCCCGATCGCAGAATTAAAGCTGCACTACCTGAAAGCACCGCCGCATCTGGATCGGCGGAACCTGACAAAGTAGTATCTGGCCCAGTGATGGTAATATCTCCGGCTGCGATCGCGCCTTTTGCTTCTACCTTAAGTGAGGTTCCAGTATAATCCCCAAATCTCACATCTCCCTCGGAGCTAATAATCGGGTCGTACAAACTCACAAAACTGCCGCGCTCGCCAGACAATGTGAGAATAGAAAAATTACCACGCGCAGCGAAGTGAGCATCACCCGAAACATTGCCATTGCTCAATAATGTGATATCCCCGGAGGATTGGAATGCAGGGCTAGGGTAATTTAGCGCGAAGATATCAATATTTTGATTACCTTGTATAGTAAGATTGCCGCCTGCGATCGCCCTGAAAGGATCACTTCCATCCCGCACCCGCACCGTATCTCCTGCCAACAGATACAAATTGTTCTCAGTAAGTAGCTGGCTTTCTACCAAAGTGACATTACGTGCTGCCGAGAGTGTAGCATTCTGACTATTAACAGTAGAATTAGCGATCGCCACATCTCCGCTTTCCACCCTCAAACCCGCCGTCAAAACCACTTCTCCTGCACCGTTAACCGAGATACCAGTAGCAGAGTTCCCACCTGCGCCCGCAAGCAATTGCGGAAGAGACAAAGGCAGGGATAATTGCCCACTCTGTGCCAACAATCCCCCCTCAACAACCCCAATTTCTAAACTTAATAAATGCCCTTCTTGACTAAGCCGAATAGTATTCTCACCGGGGACAGCAGCGACAATAATGTTACCTTGGGGAGCATTGAGGGAACCAGTGCTGACAACTGAGCCGCCAATTAACGTTATACTTTGTCCCGGCAAAACAGCTAAATTACCTGCATTAATAATACTTCCCGGTTGGCTGAGATTAAAGTAAAAAGTATTCGGAGTTCCTATCAGCGTACTGTAATCGTTCGCTCCAGCGACATTGAACAAACCGGAATCAAAACCGATGTTAGTAGCAGTAGTAGCTGTAAAAGCAGCAGGAAGATTCAAGCTAGCATTAGGACCAAAGATAATGCCCGAAGGATTTATTAAAAATAGGTTGGAATTGCCGCCACTTACTTGAATTAAACCATTAATAATAGAAGGATTGCCGCCTACTACCCGACCCATAATGTTGCGAATAGCGGGATTAGAGATAAAATTAGCAATCTGCCCTTCGCTAAGCCCAAACTGTTGAAAACTGTGGAAAAGATTCGCTCCATCTCTCGAAGTTTGACCGCCTGTAATATTCAAGCGATCGCCGCTAGGCGTGACAGTAGTGCCAGTGTCATTGGGTGCAGGAACAATGGGTTGCGCTTGTACCACCGCTGTACTGACAATAGTGGCTGCGATCGCTAGCATTGTTGCACATTGTATAGAAAAGAAGGCAAGTTTCATTAGCTTTGGGCTGGCCGAGCACGTATCGGACAATTATAACTTTAAGGTATTGGCTGCTTAGTGCGGTCAACTGCGGCGTAGACTTAGCGCTTAAGAACGTCGTCACCATCAGGGCGGTTGCTATACCTGAAACCCACATTCTGCATCCTCAACTGTCACGATCGGTTTTTACTTATTTTTAGTCAGCAATAAAGCTATAATTTATAGTTTTATACCGTACATTGACTGATAAAAAACGTTTTAAAGCTATAATTTATTATTTTAAAAATAGAGTTTTCTGCATAATTATGCTGTATCACACTCCAGGCTGCGTAATGTGGGCTGAAAATCAAAGCAAAAGTGCGATCGACTGCTGAGGCATCCTACCCACTAGGCGATCGAAATCGGGGCTACCATAAAGTATTTGCAGGCTATTAGCGAAAAAACTCAACATTTGTTAACAAACCTTATTTTTGCTTTTGTAACGCGCTATGCTCTAGACAAAGCTGGTGCCTTTTGACTTAGCGTTAATTTTTAGCAAAAAAATCAATATGCTCTCGATTCCAGGCGTTACCGTTGTGACACTTCTCTATGAAAGCGCCAACTCTTTAGTTTACCGGGCGATTCGGGAAGCAGATAACCAGCCGATTATCCTCAAACTTCTCAAAGAAAGCTACCCCACACCTCAAGAATTGCTGCGCTACCGCACCGAATACCGCATCACCCAAGAGTTAAAAGAGGCGGGAGTCGTACGAGTCTACAGGGGGAACGCATCTTATTGAACACTGTTCATCAGTGGTGAGTAAATTTTGAGATAAATTCACCATTTTTAGAAGCTACAGACACGCTTTCTAATGACTTTTTAGATAAAATAGGAACTGATTAATGGTGGTTTTGACTTAATGCTATTATTGAGACAATAAAAATATTACAACCACTGTTTACAAGTTGTATAATAGTTACTAATGAGTTATTCGTGAGAATTTAGTTAACTGCAACAGCCAAAATCTTAGTCAAATATTCATCATCCCACCCGGCTCGAAGTCGCTTATTTCTTGCTCCGGTTTTTGAGGTTTTTTCTTGATTCAAAAGATTAAGCGAGATGTGTCTAATCATAGCAAAGTTTTGCGGAGCATTATCTTTTCTAATCCGACAATCATCTTCACGAAAACCCACATCTAATACCCAATGTAAAGAATTTTCAATTCCCCAATGGCTGCGGACTGATTCACCAAGTTTTTGAGCATCATTTGATAAACTACTAATATAATAACGAGTTTCAATAGTTGTTTTTCCCTTCACTATTCTCACGGATTCTATCAGGCCTATACTGTGAAGTTTCTCCCATTGATTGTCGGGGTCAATCAGCTCTTTGATGTCACTTAACATTAAGTGATGTCGGATTTCTGAGCGACCGTGATTACTTTCTTTATTTGTCGAATAAGCTGTATGTGTAAATCCCGAAAATTCTTGTCTAATTGCTTGTTTAAACAACTCTTCTACTCTGGCATACAGAGATGGTTGGTTCTTTTTTAAGGTAATTACATAATCTCCTTCTTGTTCGACAATTGACTTCACAATTGACCTCTGACAGCCCATAGCATCAATGGTGACAATGCTTCCATTTAATTCTAATACTTTGAGTAAAGCCGGAATAGCTGCGATCTCATTAGATTTTTTATCTACCTTAACTTGTCCTAAAACTAATCTTTGACTGGTCGCCCAAGCACTGACCATATGAATTGCTTTTTTATCTCCTCCCCGATCGTAAGAATGGCGAAGAGTTTTGCCATCAATTGCGATTACTTCTCCGGGATTGAAGCAACTAATAGATTGAATCCAACTCAAAAAACATTTCTGAAATTGCTCCGGTTTGAGGCGAGAAAATACTCGTGCAATTGTGTCATGTGAAGGTATGCCATTTGGCTATTCTAAAATTTTCTTCAACCATTCGTATTTAGCTCTCCCGTAACTTTCGATATCCACCCATGTATCAGCACCGCAAATCACGGCACAAAGTGAGAGGGTGATAATGTCAATTAATTGATGATGTTTCGTCCGCTCAATTCTGGGATCTTCTAAGTCGGAAAAATGGTCGGCAATGGTGATTTTAGGTTTGAGTTTCATGCAGGGTAAACTCTAATTAAATGTTTTTTGGATACTCAATAATTGTCATCCAATATACCATATTCTGTAAACATAAAATTTAGATGCGTTCGCCCTGTACGAGTCTATGACTTGCAAAAATATCAAAACAGCCTCGTGATGTTTGTGGAGGACTTTGGCGGCGAATCCTTGACAATTTGGATGCAGCAGCGAAAGTTTACTCTGGAGGAATTTTTGCAAATTGCGATCGCCACCACTGAAACTTTAGGGCAAATACACAGAGCCAATATTATCCATAAAGATATTAACCCCTCGAATATTGTTTACAACCCGGAAACGGAACAATTAAAAATTATCGACTTTGGCATTTCCACTCAGCTAAGCCGAGAAACACCGATAGTGAAAAACCCCGGCGTTCTTGAAGGAACTCTCGCTTATATCTCGCCTGAACAAACTGGCAGGATGAATCGCACTCTCGATTACCGCACTGACTTTTACTCCCTCGGCGTCACCTTCTATAAATTACTCACAGGAAAACTGCCTTTTGAGACAGAGGACGCTTTAGAATTGGTTCACTGCCATATTGCCAGACAGCCAGTACCCACCCACGAAATTGAGCCGGTAATTCCCCTAATTGTGTCTCAACTTGTCAGCAAGCTAATGGCAAAAAATGCCGAAAATCGCTATCAAACGGCATTAGGGTTAAAGCATGATTTAGAAACTTGTCTGGTTCAATTACAAGAAACCAATAACATTGAGACGTTTGCGTTAGGAACGCAGGATATTACAGACCGTTTCCTAATTCCCGAAAAGTTATACGGCAGGGAAACTGAAGTTTTTAATCTATTAGCTGCCTTTGAACGAGTCAGTACAGGTAGCGCCGAAATGATGCTAGTCGCTGGCTTGTCTGGAATTGGTAAAACCGCAGTAGTGAACGAAGTCCACAAGCCGATCGCCAGACAGCGGGGCTATTTTATCAAAGGCAAATACGATCAATTTCAGCGCAATATCCCCTTCAGTGCATTTGTGCAAGCATTTCGGGAATTAATGGGGCAATTATTATCAGAAACTGACGCTCAGTTACAAACATGGAAAACTCTGATTCTCACAGCAGTAGGCGAGAGCGGTCAAGTGCTGATTGAGGTAATTCCTGAGTTAGAACGCATCATTGGCGATCAACCGACTGCACTAGAACTGTCAGGGAATGCGGCACAAAATCGCTTCAATCTGCTGATGCAGAAATTTGTGCAAGTATTTACCCAAGCAGAACATCCCTTAGTGATATTTTTGGACGATTTGCAGTGGGCGGATTCAGCATCTTTGAAGTTATTACAACTGTTGATGGAGGATAGGGGGCATCTGTTAGTATTGGGTGCTTATCGAGATAATGAAGTGTCTGCTGCTCATCCGTTTATGTTGGCGATTGATGAGATTGTGAAGTCTGGGGCAGTGGTGAATACTATTATGCTGCAACCGTTGAGCCAAGGAGATCTGAATCAGTTGGTGGCAGATACGCTGATTTGTAATTTATCCTTGGCCGGGGCTTTAACAGAATTGGTTTATGAAAAAACTCAAGGAAATCCCTTTTTCTCGACTCAATTCCTTAAGGCTTTGTATGAAGACGGTCAAATTATTTTTGACGTAAATTTACGGCATTGGCAGTGCGATATTGCTCAAGCTAGACTTACCCATGCCTCGGATGTGGTGGAGTTTATGGCGGTGCAATTGCAGAAGTTGCCCACAGAAACTCAGGATGTTCTCAAACTTGCCGCCTGCATTGGGGCGCAGTTTGATTTAGAGACATTGGCAATAGTCCACGAAGAATTACCCCAACCAACCGCATCAGCGCTGTGGGAAGCCTTGCAAGAAGGGCTTATTTTACTGATTGCAGAAGGCTATGATTTAATTCAAAGAGATGCTCAGTTCCCTCATGGGCCTGTGGCTAATCCAATTTATACGTTCCTGCACGATCGCGTCCAGCAAGCAGCTTATTCCCTAATACCCGAAAACCAAAAACAAGCCACTCATCTCAAAATTGGACAGTTATTCCTACACAAATATTCGGACATAGAAAGAGAGGAAAAACTATTTGATATTGTCGGGCATTTGAATTTAGGGCAAGAATTAATCAGCCAGCCGAGCGAGCGGGAAGCCTTAGCACAACTTAACTTAGAAGCCGGACGCAAGGCAAGAAATTCTACCGCCTACGCTGCGGCCAATATCTATCTGCAAACAGGAATCGATCTCTTGAGGGCTAACTGCTGGCAAAGTCAGTATGAGTTGACCCTGAATCTCTATATTGCTGCTGCCGAAGCCGCCTATTTGAATGCTGACCTTGAAGGCATGGAACAAATGGCAGAACTGGTGTTGCAAGAAGCTAAGACGATTTTAGACAAAATTAAAATTTACGAAATTTTAATCGCCGCCCAGACAGCCCAAGGCAAGATGTTGGAGGCGATCGCAGTCGGCAGAAATGCACTCGGGCAATTGGGGGTTGCACTCCCCACCGCACCTGACGAAGCCTTGATTGGCAAAGCGCTACAAGCCCTTGCGGACCAACTAAGCGGCAGAAAGATTGAGGAACTCGTTGACCTACCTGTGATGACAAATCCACAGACTCAGGCAGCTATGCAACTGTCTGGTATGTTATTTCCACCCATTTTCCAGGGAATGCCCGGTTTGCTGCCCCTACTGAGCTCTACGATGGTGAGTTTATCGCTCCAATTTGGGAATGCACCCGCATCGACGGTGGGGTATGCGATTCACGGCCTGGTCTGGTGTGGCATTTCGGGAGATGTAGAAACGGGCTATGGCTTTGGTAAATTGGCACTCTCATTGCTCGATCGGTTCAATGTGCCCGAATTCAAGTCCATGATTCTACTTATGTTTGGAACCTGTATTCAGGCTCGCCAAGAATCTATCTTGGCAACGATACCGACGAGCAAAGATGGCTATACGGCTGGCATGGAAACTGGCGACTTTCTATACGCTGGCTACAACATAGCTGGTTACTTTTCTGCCCATTTCTTCGCTGGGGTAGAACTAGATACTTGGGAAACCGAAATAGTAAGTTACAGCGCTGCCTTGGCTCAGGTGAAGCAATATTCTGCCCAGGGTTTGTTGGATATGACGCAGCAGACGGTGAAGAACTTGAGGGAAGCTCGTATTCTGGCGGATTGCTTAATCGGAAGAGCCTACGATGAAACGGTGATGATTCCTAAGGAATGAAAATTTAATAACATCAGCGATGTATAATAAATAAATGAGTGAATATGAATAGGTTTATGTTTCGGT
>NZ_JAUBQD010000164.1:0-1331 GCF_036701085.1 Microcoleus sp. Pol7_A1 | reverse complement strand
TGCCAACAATAGCTCAAAACCTTTGCCCCACTTGTTTTGAGTATTTATACTTGTCGCAAAAGTGACACGCTCCCAGACCTCTATAGGCTGTGAAGGGTATCTTTCTTGCAGTTCCCTCACTCGGTCTGAGAGTTTTTTTTAAATTCCTCTTGTTCAATTTTCTCCCGTTTCTTATGTCGAGGTCGAGGTTTTTGAGGTGAGTAACCGCACTTTTTTAGGTAGTCCCATCCTAATAGTTTTCCCACTTGTTCTCTCCCGGTCTTTTGGGCGACCCATAATGCAACTTTTGGTCCACTCCAGATGCCTCTATCGGGCGATTCTCCTTTTAAACTTAAACGCAGTTCTTCTAATTGAAAAGCATTGAGTAAGGTATGGCTGGGACGTTTTTTTGGGGACTGCTTTTTTTGAAGAATTGCTGTCTCTCCTTGCTGGTTATAGCTTTTAACTATTGTTCGAGCATAGTCATAATTGATGCCAATTACTGCTGCTGCTTCTTTGATGGTCCAGGATAGCGAAATTAACCACAATAGTTGCCAACGACGGGCTTCTATGGGATTGGTTGTCTCTCGATAACGGTGCTTGAGTTCTGCTGCACTCAAGTAGGGTTCTAGATGTGCAATTCTTGTCATCTTTTTGTTTGAACCTTTAACTTACATCAACGAACGATGGTAGCTCATAAACCACCAGTAAACGAGTCGTGAGCAGGGGAATATGTCGCCCGCCTGGCGTGTCGAGCGCCCGCCTGGCGTGTCGAGCGCCCGCCTGGCGTGTCGAGCGCCCGCCAATATGGCTAAGTTTCGGTATGGCCGTCATAAAGGGGGTAACTAACCCGGATTTGGTATTACTGGTTTGTGATTCACATAAAAACTCTTGTCAGTGGGATTTAGTCTATTGCTCAGTTCCTGCAAAATCCTATAATGATTTATTGGGTTTTCAGAATGATGAAAAATTAACAATAATTGCTATTTTTAAATTTCATCCTATGAACCGTTGTGTTCTCGCAGAGATTGGTGAATCCGAACAAATTCAAGCCTCAATAAAACTTTTAATTGTTGAAGATAATTTGTTGAATTTTAGCCTATTGGCGAGGCGGTTTATGAGAGTTAATTTGGTGACATATTATGGCTTTGATGTAGAAGCAGTAATGCAAACCGTAGCTAACAAACAAGTAGATATAATTATAGTCAAGCCTAATTATTTGCGTAAATATAGAGAAGTGAATTGGATGGAGAATATCCGAATGTTAAAATCTAACCCACATTCCGCAGGTGCGCTCGCGCGCTCAAGTATTTTTAAAAGATGAGCAATATTGAAGCGTCTGATATTAGAGT